>NZ_CP095075.1:1740000-1837500 GCF_022921115.1 Halobacillus amylolyticus
TATTAATTCTCGGTCCCATTTTTGTCAGCGTTTGTTCTTTAGCTTTTTTCGTTAGAACTTGTATATAGTCCTCATCTGAACCCGAACCGTCTTCAAGAAGGCTATCCAGTTCAACAGCCTCGTCTGCTTCAGGTAATCCTTCATCATCAGGTGTTAAATATGTACTCTCCCTATCTTCAGAAGCCACCTCTTTACGATCAGCAGCATCTGTAAGTGCATGTGCAGGTGGAACATACATTCCTAATGTAAGGACGGAAACAAGGACGACGAATATTTTTCTTCCCCATAATCTCATTGTTCTATCTCCCTTACTGATCCTCTATATATATAATTCTATCATGTTAGAGAGAAGAGTTTATATATAAATGCTTCACTATTTCACAATCCTAAGCCTTATTTTCCGCTTATCATAATTTACATATAAATCCCACCTCAGGTCATCCAGAAACTGGATGACCTGAGGTGGGATTTAATGGTTATGACTGATCAATCTTTTTCTTATTTAAAATCACTGACGGATCAATTGATATAGAAGGACGATTAACCTCTAGCCTTTTTTGGCCAAACGAAATTACTAATTGCAATTACGAAATCAATACCTAATACCAGAGTCCATAGCTTTAACATTCCTTCTAATGCAATAGTCCATACCTACACGCTTTACCTGCGGCGAACCTTGTCGGGTTATATAATATTGAAACCGTACGTCTGCCCACTCAATCATACTTTTACCAAATGCTACGGAAACACCGATGTAAATCGCAGCGATGGCATGTGCTTTTGTAGCCGTAGATCTACGAAACAAGTCTATACTTGTAGTGACTAATAAGATCAAATCAATCAGTGGTGTTAAAGCTAAAAAGAACAATCCCAGTTTTCTTAATTTGAACACATACCGCATAACTAGACCTAATACGATAACCACCCAAAACCCAATTTCACTCGCAAGCGATCATCCAACCAATGAAATTCAAATGCCCCACCTCCCACCATTTTATAAAACAACGAAATGTTTTCCACCTATCCTTTATTAATAAAATGTATGGTAATCTCATTATAATGGGCTACGTTGCGTAACCTTCAACTACTTTTTTCATGGGGAGAATTTAAGTTGAAATATTATACATCAGGTGAAGTTTCCCAGGACCTCAACCTCCTTTCTTATTGTTAATCATTTTCTTCTTCTACTGTTACCAGCAAACAGGGTTTTAGTTCTTTCACAAAACTTGATAGAATGAAGCATATGTATAATTAAAAAGAGGGTGTTTAAAATGAAAGAAATCGAAGTAGAATTGTTAAAATTAATTGAGAAAAACGCTAATTTGGAAGTAGAAAAAATTGCGAAGTTAATGGACAAAAGTATTGATGAGATCCGGGAACTGATTGATAAGCTTGAGAAGAAAAAAGTCATTCTTGGCTATTCTACGCTTATTGACTGGGCAAAGGTTTTGGATGAGGAAGAGGTTACGGCTATGGTGGATGTAAAAGTGACCCCCGCTCGTGATGTCGGTTTTGATAAAGTGGCTGAGCGTATTTATCGTTTTCCAGAAGTTAAAGCCGTTTATTTAATGTCCGGCACTTATGATTTGTCCGTTTCAGTAAAAGGAAAAACGATGATGGAAATTGGACATTTCATTTCTGAAAAATTGTCTGCACTGGATTCCGTACTATCTACAACGACCCATTTTGTTTTGAAAAAGTATAAGCATGATGGCATCATATTACAGGATGCAGACGAAGGGGATAAAAGAATTGTGGTATCACCATGAGCCAAGTTTCTTACATATCCAAGCAGGTAGCGGATTTAAAACCTTCGGGCATTCGACGTTTCTTTGATTTAGCGGCTCAGATGGAAGATGTCATTTCCCTCGGCGTAGGCGAGCCTGATTTCGTAACGCCGTGGAATGTTATCGAACAAAGCTTTCATTCCCTTGAACAAGGCTACACATCCTATACTGAAAATGCGGGTATGATGGAGCTACGCAAGGAAATTAGTAAATATCTAATTGGTAATTATCACTTGACGTATGACCCAAGTGACCAGTTAATTGTTTCCGTTGGGGCAAGTCAGGCGATTGATCTTGCTCTGCGGGCGGTTATCGATCCAGGGGATGAAGTTATAATTGTAGAACCGAGCTTTGTTGCTTACGTGCCAACAGTCAGACTGGCTGGAGGAATACCTGTAACGATTCAAACGGAAGCAGAAGATGAGTTCAAACTTAAACCTGAACAAATTGAAGAGGCCATTACACCAAAAACAAAAGCGATCATACTATGTAATCCGAACAATCCAACTGGAACCCTTTTATTGCAAGAAGAATTAGAGCAACTGGCGACAGTGATTAAAAAGCATGACCTACTCGTTTTGTCTGATGAGATCTATGCCGAGCTCACATATGACGATGCTTACACAAGCTTCCCATCTATTCCTAACATGAAAGAGCGAACAATTTTAATTAGTGGGTTCTCAAAAGCATTTGCCATGACGGGCTGGCGACTCGGCTATGCAGCAGGACCAACTGAAATAATTGCCGCCATGGTGAAAATTCATCAGTACACGATGATGTGTGCCCCTACGATGGCACAGCACGCTGCCCTAGAGGCCATGAAAAACGGAAGGCAGAGTGTCCAGTCCATGTTTGAAAGCTATAAACAAAGAAGGAATTTTATAGTGAGTAGCTTGAATGAAATTGGGTTGCAATGTCCAAATCCGGGCGGAGCATTTTATGCATTCCCATCCATTAAAGCAACCGGATTAACCTCAGCTGAATTTGCTGAGCAGTTGTTGCAAGAAGAACAAGTTGCTGTCGTACCCGGCTCTGTTTTCGGAGCAAATGGCGAGGGATACATCCGCTGCTCCTACGCGACATCACTTAAACAACTTGATGAAGCTTTGAATCGCATGAAACGATTTGTGCAAAAACGAATGTAAGAGGTGCCTGACTTCCTTATCTCTACAGTTATAATGAGATTTCATGATTAGATTGAATAGGAACCACAGTCAGCCCCCCAGACTTTACATTAGAAATAAAAATAGGAAATTCCACAATTGAGGAATTTCCTATTTTTTATTTCTATGAAAGTCCGACTACTTAAGAATGTTATAAACTATTGTTATACGATCTATCTAGAACATTTTCACAAGATCATCAAACTTCTCAAGAATATCATCATATTGACTTACTTGTCCAAATCCGTATTTTGCATATACAAATGGAATTCCAGCATATCTAGCTGCTTTTAAATCACCTTCCGTGTCTCCAACATAAACCGGTTTGGATAGGTTATTCCTTTCGATAATTAAGTTAATATTTTCTCCTTTTGAAAGTCCAGTTCTCCCCGGATTTTCAAAATCTAAAAAATATCTTTTAAGGTTATGATACTTATAAAAAGCTTCAATGTAGCCCGGTTGGCAATTGCTAACGATGTATAATTTATATTTCTGTGAAAGCTCCTTCAGAACTTCCTCCACGTTTTTATAAAGAACACCACCTTGTTTTTCCAAGTATTCATTTTCTACATCGCAGCACTCTATTATTAATTGTTTCCGAGTATTATCATCTAAGTATGGAAACAGCTTTCTACTTATATCGTCCATCTGTAACCCCATTGTCCCTTCAAGGTCTTTCCTTGTTAATTCCCTCTTTATTTGATCATTTTCCTTTATTATACTGTTCCACGCATTGAGGACTGTGTCTATAGAGTCCCAAATGGTACCATCTAGGTCAAAAATAATACTATCCATATGGATTTTTCCTCCATCTTAGTTTATTAAAAATTGACGTTCTTCCCTATGAGCAGTTTCAAAATTGTTCCACAATGCTGCCCTTTAGACGTATAAGAACAGTAAAACGGATGGTATTTAGAAGCCCTTTACTCAACTCTTTCGCCCTTATTACGGAAAAACGTTTCAAAGACTCACTTGAAGGAATCCATCCGTTAAATAAAAATCTATCCTTAAGCCCACTCTTTGCCATGTTCACGAATAAATTTAATATCGTTTTGATAATGTTCAAGATGCCCTTCATCTACCATCTTTTGAAAAGCAATGTCACCTTCACTCGCTTTTCTTGTAATTGTTTTACATAACCCTTCTAATCGTAGCAATACCATCTCCAAATAATCTTCTTCTATTCCCCACCGTAAGATTCAAAAAACAATCTAACTCTTTGTTTTATACGGTTAGCCTGCTGTAGTGATTGATAATAAACTTCCTCCCCTGTTTCAGAGAGATAAAATCTACTTAAGGGGACACAAGTATAAAGAGTATAAGCTATATCCCAAAGTCTTGGACCAGGTCCGGCAACATCAAAATCAATAATCCCTAGTGGTCTTCCATGATTAAAAATAATATTGTATCTAGCAAAGTCATTATGGCATAATACCTCCATTTTGTGTGGAGTATTATCTATCGGTTTCCAGTCATCTGATAATGGAAAATCACTCACAGCATCATGATAAAGACGGAGCATCTTCGCTATATCTTTTAAAACATCATCAGACCACATGTATTCTTTTAAAGGATCGTTACCAGCTTCTCCTTCAATAAAGGATAATATTTCTCTTCCTTTATCATCAATACCTAAAAACTTTGGTGCATAATTATAACCTTTGTTTTCCAAATGCTTTAATAGCTTATGAATTTTGGGACTATCTGACTTTAATTCTCGTCGCACAGTATTTCCAGAACGATAAACGTTAGAGACGTTTCCTCCTGTTAACACTTCCTCGTTTTCATGGTTTGACATCTATATCTCCCCCTAATATAACTTTCTATTGTTTGTGGGATTTAATTTATGAATCGAACGAGACTTACCTTGCTCATAGAAGCAATAACTATGAAAATAGCACCTAATATTGTAATAATTGAATCTTTCGCTTTGTCCATTACATTTTCATCATAGAACTTGAGGTTTATGCCTATATCCTAATTAATAAACACCGAACTGCAAAACTGATTCCAGTAAGACTTCCAATTACAGTAGCGATTGAAGCACCGAGTAATAATTTTAAGTAAGAGAATATTGGCCGTATTAAATTCGTATTTCCTTTGTTTCTTTGTTGGGCTTTCTACGGAAATCTTTCTGTAGTGGCATCTATGCTATAGATGTAATAAATTCCTTTGAACTAGCTTGCTCCCATCTATCACGTACCATAATTCTTTATTAAGCAGGGTTAATATTATTATTGACTATTTAGTATGCTTAACTTCCCTTAATCACTTACTGGCACTCCTTTATTACACTTAGTTTGATGCTTAACATCTGTACGTTAGCGCACGGCAGGATAGTCATATCGAGATTGAGTTATAAACTGTACTATTTCAAGAAACTCATCAGGATTGGTATCAAACCATTCGTTTCCAAGCGCTGTTTCAATTTTTTTATTTCTATAAGTAAGTATATTATGGATAGATTGCTCCAAAACATGTGAGTTATTTGTCTTGATAATTACTGCTATTTTTGGTTTTTCCGGTAAAGCTGTAGAAGCCTGTGTAAGCACCCTTTGTAATGGATCTCTGTCAGTTTTTCCAATTTTGCATGCCCACGTATTTTTTTCTAGATTACTAGAATTCATTTCATATGTTGGCAAATAGTATAAATAGACAGTACCACTCCCTTCTCCAAAAACAAAATCAGCATCATACTCTTCCTTAATTGCCTCACTTGTTTCCGTTTTCTGGCTGGTTAAATTATGATCAGATACTTCTACTTCACTAACTTTTAAATCATTATTAGTAATAAGCCAATAACCATAAGAAGGATTCTTAGCTAATCCTTCTTTCTTTAATTTCTCTAAGGCCTTTTTCAACATTCTTGGCTTGTCAGCTACGTTTGCCTCTTTCCCACCTCTAGCTAAATGAGCTGCTGTCACCTCATTAACAATCGTTTGTCTCATCTCCACTCTTTCGTTAAATAATTCTAAAATGAGATGCCTGCATATGTATGGTGTAAGCGGTAAGTTCTTAAATTGATATTCATAAGTTTCCAAGTACTTGACCCCCATCTTTTCTCTATATCAGCGCAATTTATTTTCAAAAATACATTTTGTTATTGAATTAATTTGCAATGCTAGCTAAACTTAAGACTTTGGTGCCCATCCCCTATACGTTTACGTATCAACACAACAGGGGGCAGGCACCTTTATTTGCTTCGTATAAATAGTCCTCTATCCCTGGTCTGTATGCTGCCCCATCTCAGATTGTTGAATTACATTTATTTTGTGGAAATTGCACAATCAATAGATTTAGGATTATGCTAAACCCTTCAATAAAGAGCCTCCAAGCAGCATTTGAAAAAGCTACTTGGAGACTGAAGTCATGATTTCGATAGCCTAAACTCCTTCAAGTACAATCCTCCTAAAATCCCTTGTCTACCATCACACCCAACGAGTCTTCATCACTTTCTTACGAGTATAAAACTCGATCCCATCCTTCCCGTTAACATGCAAGTCACCATCGAATGAATCCTTCCATCCTGAGAACGGGAAGAAAGCCATCGGAGCTGGTACACGAATGTTTACACCCAGCCATTGGAACATCCAAGCAGGAACCATCATTGGAAAATTGAATGGGGTATTTCCTAAGTGATTCTACTTTTGTTTGTGTCAAAGTAATAACCTCTTAAATGTTGAGTTAATCGTTTAAAGCACATCTTTTAAAAAGACATCCTCTTCTTCTTTTGTTACATTAGACGTCGTGACTAAGCTCGTCACGATCATCACAACAAATCCAGCAGCAGCGGCAAGGAACAAGGATATATAAATATTTTCAAAGACATTCAAACTAGTAAAAAGAACATAGAGTCCCGTACCTGAAATGAGCGAGGCTATTGCACCGTAACCATTGGATTTCCCCCATAAATAGCCCAATACAATCGGAGCAAGGAGGCCACTGATAATCGCTGAGAAACTAAACTGAATCAGGATCGCCAGCGAATCAGGTCGATCGAGCGACAGGTAAAAGGTGGCCAAACCAACAAAGATGAGCGAGCCTTTGGCTACTTTTACCGAGCGTACATCCAATTGATGTTTGGATAACTTCCCTTTCGAAAGGATCGGAGCCAGCACCTTGTACAGATCGTTTCCAATGCTTGACGTAATACTCAAATACAAGCTGTCTGTACTTGATAGAATCGCTGAAATAATCCCAACGATGATAATCGCAGCAATGATTGGTGGAAAGGCTTCTAGTACATAGACGGGAATGGCCGAGTCCGCACTACTAAGCGATGGAGCCAGCACTCTAGCTGCCAGACCACCCAACACCATTAACACGGTAATGAAGAACATGCCAAGCCCCGCTGACATCGTAAACGGCCGAAGCTGATCCTCCGTTTCCAGTGATAACACTTTATTAAGCAGGTGCGGCATGACAACAAAACTAATATGTAAAAATTGAACCGACAAAATAGCTAAGACACTGTCATAGGGTCCGTTTAGCGGAGCGATCAATTCTGGATCGATCGCTTCTAGTTTAGTAGAAAGCTCACCAAATACATTCAGTCCCCCACCTATCGTCCAAAATAATGACGCAAAGATCAGGATAGATGTGATTACCATCAAGGTTCCTTGGATACCATCCGTAACAATTTGGGCAAAGGCACCGCCAAGTCCAATATAGAGAATCGTAATGGTCACACCAATCAGAATCCCCCAGAAATAAGGAATGCCGATAACGGATTCAAAGATTGTCGCCAACCCGACATTTTGACCGACAATATAATACACGTTAAACAATACTAAAAAAGTGACGAGGACTTGCAAGGTTTTGCTGTTATATCTTCTCCCAAGCCATTCAGGAAGTGTGGAAACTCCGCCGAACTTCTTTCCATATTTCCAAAACTTCTTAGCAAATAGCAGAAGAGCGATCCAGCCAGCCCCAAAGCCACCGAGCGTATACCATAATACTGAAACTCCATGTTCATAAGCTAGACCAGGAACACCTACAAACAAATTGGCACTAGCGAAACTTGCTGCATAGCTTGCCCCTACAAGCCAAGGGCTGACATTCCCTCTTGCTGTTGCAAAACCGTTCATCGATCTACTATGCTGATTCCCCTTTTTTCCAATCCATACAACAAAGACAAAGTACAAAGCCAGAAGACTGACAAGCGTCCATAACAGTGGTCCCGAAACAATTCCCATTAGTTATTTTCCTCCTTTGACCTTGGATAGACTTTATTCCAAATAAGTAAGCCAAGCCCCCAGAACACGGCTAGGGTAATAAAATAGATTGTAAACATGTACATTTCTCCCCTCATTTTGCTAATTATGTCTAACTTTATCCAACGTTCTTTAGCCTGTTATAAAGTTCTTTTCAATGAAATATAAAAAAGCCCCTTTCAAAGAAAGAGGCTGAATTCATATATGCTCCAACCTCTTATCTTCCAGACAAATAAAGTCTGTTGGAAGTAGCACCGTTCCCCTTGTAGGGTGGTTGCCGGGCGTCGTAGGGCCAAATCCCTCAGCCAACTCTTGATAAGAGTGAAAAACTATAAAATTATTCAAATAATCTGATAAACAGCATCATAGCAAAGTTTATATTTCCATGTCAACTCTCTTTTTTCAAAATTTGGGTTTATTAATCCTAAATACACCCTGACTAATCTGCGAAGGAACAGAATTTTTTAAAAATTAACATTGACACCTTTTGGGATATGCTGTATATTTTGGATCACATAAAAATTTAATTATAATTTCTTATCACGAGAGGTGGAGGGACTGGCCCTTTGAAACCTCGGCAGCAGACTGTAGTAGTACTGTGCCAATTCCAGCAAGCTCTATGGCTTGAAAGATAAGGAGGAGTCCATACATTTGCGTTTTCAACCTCTTCTTTTTCTTTAAAGAAGAGGTTTTTTCATGTGTTTGAGGTTGGAAACACTAAAAAGGAAATCTAGGGAGGAATACAG
Source organism: Halobacillus amylolyticus (assembly GCF_022921115.1). Lineage (NCBI taxonomy): Bacteria > Bacillati > Bacillota > Bacilli > Caryophanales > Bacillaceae > Halobacillus > Halobacillus amylolyticus. Next base: position 1,748,910 of record NZ_CP095075.1, read on the forward strand.
TTGACGAAACAAATTATTTTAAATGCCTTTGAAATGAATAGCGCGATGCACAATTCTCATGGGTTGTGGAAACATCCAAGAAGTCAGCGCCACCGCCGCTATAAAGACTTAGATTACTGGATGGACTTAGCTAAACTATTAGAAAGAGGCAAATTTGATGCCGTGTTTCTCGCCGATGTACTAGGAATCTATGACGTTTATAAAAAAAGTAAAGACCCCTCGATCCGTGATGGATTGCAGGTTCCTTTAAATGATCCTGCCCTGGTTATTCCAGCGATGGCCAGCGTGACCAAGCATTTATCCTTTGCGATGACGGTCAGCACCACCTATGAAGCTCCATTCGGGAATGCTCGGCGTTTCTCCACCCTCGATCACCTGACTAAAGGACGTATCGCGTGGAACGTGGTTACCTCTTACCTGCCAAATGCCGCGCGCAACTTTGGCCTTGAGAATATGATCAAACACGACGAACGCTACGATATCGCTGATGAATATCTTGATGTGTCTTATAAGCTCTGGGAGACGAGCTGGGAAGATGATGCCGTCGTTGAAGATGTCGAAAATAACACACTGGTTGATCCGGATAAAGTTCATGAAATTAATCACGAAGGAAAATACTTTTCCGTGGAAGGGCCGCACCTGAGTGAACCATCCTTACAACGGACACCTGTCCTCTATCAAGCCGGCACATCCGAACGCGGACGCGAATTCGCCTCCAAGCACGCCGAGTGTATCTTTGTCGGCGGCCCGACACCAGAGCGAATTCACTACTATGCCGATGATATTCGTAAGCGTGCGGAAAACCACGGCCGCAATCCAGATAATATTAAAATCTTCTCCTTCCTTAGCGTGATTGTTGGCGAAACAACAGAGGAAGCGGAACAAAAGTTTGAAGAATACGCACGTCACTGGAGTGCAGATGCCGCTAAAGCACAATACGGAGCAAGCGGCTATGACATCGGCGAGTATGAAGAAATGGATCCAGATCTTCCTTTTGAATACACAAAGTCCACAGAAGGCGGCCACTATAAAGCGGCCACACTAACAAAAGACGCACCTAAGAAGCTAACCGTTGGCGAAGTGCTCAATCGCTTTGAGTCACCAGACCGTAATAGTATTATCGTTGGAAATCCGACTGAGGTTGCCGACGCAATCCAGTTTCAATTTGAAGAGTCGGGTGTGGATGGCTTTAACTTGAACCATTTAGTAACCCCTGGGGATCTGGAAGACTTTGTTGATTTGGTGATACCAGAGCTGCAAGAGCGTGGATTGTATAAGAAGGATTACCAGGAGGGTACGTTGAGAGAGAAGCTGTTTCCGCATGGGGAAAGTGGGCTGCCTGAGGATCATCCTGGGAGTCAATATAGATATTCATTAACGTGATTATCTTGATGGGCTAAAGTTGACATCTCTACTATCCCATCAGTAATACACGCAAGAAACACTAGCTGTCAATAATAAACGAATCGCGATAATACAACACAAATCAATTTTACAATTTTAAAAAATAGGTTATAATGAGATTAGAATAGTTGCACATACTAAAAAAGACCGTTGGTGCTGTCACACCAACGATCAGGTACAATAGCCCTTCAAGGGAGCAGCTCACATAGAGCTTTTGGAAATAACTACCCACATGCTTGCCAGGCCTATGGGTGGTTATTTTTTATGGTTTGACAGTATAGCAACAATTAAAGTTCCGAAAGAAATTATCAGAAACAGTGTTTCGAATACTGTCATATCGGATCACCCCCTTTCATCTTACAGTTAGGGGAATGAACCGCACCCATGAAAGCCCTATCATACTAGTATTAGTATAGCAGAAATAATAGGATTCACCATAATGTTTTAAGACTACATACTACCGCAATCCCTTCTCTTGGCTTGGAACCTTCTTCCCTTTATCCAATTAAGAATATATCCCTTGTTATGAATCTATATCATTAATCAAGGTAACTAGAAAAAAGAAAGCATAAATAGCCAAAACGGCTATTTATGCTTCTTGTAAGACACGAGTTTCCTGTTCCTGCTCAGGATTCGTTTTTTTTTGATCGTCTAAGTTGAGCGCTTGCGCTGTCGACGTATGAATTTCCTGGATAAGCTCTGGGTTTTCCACTAGCTTCTTGCCATAAGAAGGAATCATTTCTTTGATTTTCGGTTCCCATTCTTTGATATGCTGCGGAAAGCATTTTTCCATTAATTCAAGCATAACGGAAACGGCCGTAGAAGCACCTGGGGAAGCACCGAGCAAGGCCGCGATCGAGCCGTCAGCAGAATGAACAAGTTCCGTACCAAATTGAAGGGTTCCTTTGCCGCCGTCCTTCGTATCTTTGATTACTTGCACACGTTGACCGGCTGTGACTAAGTCCCAATCCTCGCTCTTGGCGTTTGGAATAAACTCACGTAACTGTTCCATGCGCTGTTCTTTGGATAAAATGACTTGTTCAATCAAGTATTTCGTCAACGAAGCGTTTTTTACGCCTGCCGAGATCATCGTTGCAAGATTATCCTTGCGTACGGATGTTATCAAATCAAGCAAAGAGCCCGTTTTTAAAAACTTCGGTGAAAAGCCGGCAAACGGTCCAAACAGCAGTGATGTTTTATTGTCGATAAAACGTGTATCCAAATGCGGCACAGACATTGGTGGAGCTCCCACCTTGGCTTTGCCGTACACTTTGGCATGATGCTGTTCGATCACTTCCTGATTATTACACACCATAAACTGTCCGCTTACCGGGAAACCTCCGATATGTTTGGATTCAGGAATACCAGTCTTTTGCAGCAAGTGGAGACTTCCACCGCCCCCGCCGATAAACACAAAATCAGACGTATGGGTTTCAAGTTTATTATTAGCGAGATCCTGGACCGTCACTTCCCATGCGCCATCGTCAGTCCGCTTGATGTCCTCAACACTATGCTTATAATTGACATCAAGGTCTGTACTTTCCAAGGTGTCAAACAACTTACGTGTTAACACTCCAAAGTTAACATCTGTTCCCGCATCGATTTTTGTAGCGGCTATCGCTTCATTCGAAGTCCGGCCACTCATGATCAGCGGAATCCATTCTTTCAATGTTTCCGGATCATCGGAAAATTCCATCGCTTTAAACAAAGGATTCTCCACCATCGTGTTAAAACGCTTTCTTAGAAACTTAACATTCTGCTCCCCTTGTACCAAACTCATATGAGGCAAAGGTTTAATGAACTCATGAGGATTACGAATCAGATTACCGTTTACAAGATAAGACCAAAATTGCTTTGAAACCTGAAATTGTTCATTCACTTTAGTAGCTTTAGACATGTCGATCGAACCGTCCGGCTGTTCTTTCGTATAGTTCAGCTCACACAGGGCAGCATGTCCCGTACCCGCATTATTCCATACGTTTGAACTTTCTTCTCCTCCACTTTCAAGCCTTTCAAACACGCGAATATTCCAGTCCGGCACTAGTTCTTTCAACAATGCTCCAAGCGTTGCACTCATAATTCCTGCACCAATTAAAATAACGTCTGTTTTACTCTGGCTGTTGCTCATTTGTCCCATCCTTATTCACTAAGATTTGTAAAAAGCAAAAGTATATAGGCGCTCCTACTTAGGCTTCACAATAATCCAGGGAGCAACCTAATTACGCATATCTTTTTTGACTCACTATACCCTAGTGTATCACTATTGATTGGAAAATTAAAATTATATATTTACCGTCATATATGGTTATAAGCTATTAAAAAGATGATGAGAAGTTCCACCATACAGCCCTAGGAAAGTCTGCGACTGAGAAATCTTATGTAAATTTGAAGAATACACTGGCTATTGAAGTACAAATTATAGTTCAGCTTCCTCTACCTATTACAAAGTTTCACCTAGCAAGAATCCTCCTTAATGGGATGGTTAAATATCATAATAACCATCGTTTATATCCTTAAGGAAAGGGAATAAGAAAGCTCTTAAACCTTTTTCCTTTATATATGGTATTTCTTCAGTGTAATATGTGAAATTTTTATTTTGTACACTATCTCTTATTTTAATCGCCCTATGACCGTCTTGTTCGAATTCTGAATGCATCAATTCATACCGCATTTAATCACCTCATTTTTCTCTTAATTATATACCAAACCCCTCCAGTTTTTTCACCTTCTATCTGAATTACATCACGCCGCCCATAAATTCGCTAAGATAAATAATGAAAAATAATGTCCAAATCAAATGTGATTATAAGTTAAGAATGGCATGTCTCCCTTATCATGATTAGAAGAGCATAATCAAAAGTGAGAAAAGGTATGCCAATGAGTATGTCATTCATCCCGCCACTTCTTCTGTAATAATTATTATCGGTATCTTGGACAACAAACCTAAAGCCTTAGGTTGTTCTATCTATCAAATGGAGCATAGTAAGCTCGAACCGAACCATCCGAAAACACTATAATATTAATATTTGCGGGGGCATTTGATATTTTTGACTATGTGTTGACTACGGAGTATTGATAGACTGATACAGTACTACTGTTTGAACCATATTGAACTAATCTGATAGAAGTTAGTTGGATAGTACAGTTTAATTTTTAAAAGGTCTATCATCTTCAGATAGCGTAACTACAACATGAGATTTTTCTAATAGCTTTTTATCTTGAACCTTTTCTTTTAGAACAGCTACAATATATTGACACTCTATAGAATTAACGATGTCAATAATTGCGTTTAGTGCTACCTTATCGATAGTCTCTATAACATCATGAACTATAAATTTTGGTACCTTTTTCTCCAAATCCTTCGCTAGTTGTTGATACGCTAAGTCAAATGCAGCAATAATGGATTTCCTTGTACCTGTACTTAATCCTCTTTTGACATGATCAATACCAAAAGGAAATCCATTTTCTGTTTTATAAAGCATAAAAGGCTCACCATTAGTCTTTTCACTATATTGGGAAAAATACTTATTAAAGATAGACAATGAATCCTCTTTAACTTCAGCTTCACCTTCAGTTTCCTCAAGTTCCTCAAATAGTTCAGATATTCGACTCTCTAAATGCTTATAAGTTGATCGAATATTTTTGTTGCTTCCCAGTTCTTCATTATATTCTGCTAATTTATTTTGCAAGGTGGTGTACTCATCTATTTTATTTTCTTCTATTAACATTATTACATTTTTATGATTTTCAAACAGTCTGCTTTTATTTTTTTCAAATGCACCAATTTTCTTATCTACCTTTTGTAGCTGAGAATTGAAATACCTTACTTTATTGTGCATAAGTTCATCATTGAACTTTACTAAGTCATCAAATTCTTTTCGCAAATCACCCATGGCTTTCAACGTTTCATTATATAAGTTCCTCAAGACTTCTTTATCAATGCCATTATTTTTTTCCTGCTCAGCATCAGCAATAATATCTTGAATCCTCTTCCTTTTAAATAAAAGTTCATCGATCCGATCATTATATTCAGCGTACTGAACCTTTATTTCAGATATCTTCTCTTCATTTTCTTTAAATTTTCTTGAATCCACAAGGATGTTCATTTGGGTATTTAATTCTTCAATAGTCGATTCTAAAAGAGTAACCTTTTGGTTAACACTATCTATAGATTTAAAATCATTAATAGACATAAAGTTTTTTATCTCTTTATTTTTTTCTGCAATTTCTTTTCTCAAGTTTAAAATATGGTTACTTAACTCTTGATCCTGTAATTCAAAAAGGTATGAATAAATATTCTCATAAGTTGCATCATTAGTTCTATCTAAGAATTTAAGAAATTTATTATTGTCAGATCGTTGGTCTATCCTAACAAACATATTAATCAGCTGTCGAAACGATGGGCTATTTGCCATATTAGAAAAGAAAATCAAATTAAGTTGTTGCCAGTAATCATTCTGGTTCATTTCTTTCCCATTAATATATCTTTTACCCCGAGGATAAAGATCGACCGAAAGAATATATTCATTTGAATCTTTCTTATCAAAAGAGTCTACTACCAGCAGTTCAACATTAACTCCATTATCAATAATGTAATTTTTCAACTTATCATTTGTTTGCTTAGTTTCATCATCATAATATATATACTTTCTGTGTTTCGCTCCCAAGCATATATCAATTAATTTTAAAACAGTCGTTTTTCCAACACTATTTCCCTTTTCCTGGTCTTTCCCAGCATCGACTATAAAATTCATTCCCTTGTAAAAAGGAATTTCCCTAATGATCTTATGAGCACGTTTGGTTTCTTTAATGGTTAAATGCTTTATAAACACTCTAGAAATCCCTCCTTACTAATGGAAATTTTTTCAATAAGAAAAAGGAAGTCTAATGAGAGCAAATAAATGGTGTATTCAAGCGAGTCATTATATTGCTCTTTTAATTCCTCATATAAACCCTCAACATTGTAATTTTGAACATTACTAATTTCCAATATACAAGCTGAGATGTAATACACGGTATCCTTAGGATTTGAGTCTCTGTCAATTATCATTTTATTTAACTACCTTAGGCACGGGCTTCAAAAGTTTACACTTAGTAAATGCATAGAACATTATCATATAAATGGCTGCATCGACTTCTTCATCTAATAATTCTGATCCACCAATTAATGCACTATAACAGATTTCTTCCTTGAGACGGTCAAATACTTTTTTAATTACGTAATCACCATCAAGTTTTTCTTTTCCTCTTACTTTTTCAACTTCTAGATAAACCGTGCGAATTTTTTTAATCATTATTGTCTTATTTAAATAATGTTGAATGACCTTAGAAACCTCATCATAACCATCTGAATAATTATCAAAAATTTCTATGTAAAGATCAACCTCGTTGTAATCAAACTTTTCCATCCAGTCAGAATTTTTCTGGATAGAATATTCCTCATCATAGTCAATCTCAAGCTCTGCTATTATCTTACAAACTTCAAAAATAGCAGAGCGTTTTAATATTTTGGGAGTATGGTTGTCAAAATAAATACTTGTCAAAGTATTATCATCACCAACAATTGAAGTTCCATTGTCACCACTTCTAGCGCTATGACTAAATGCCATTATTTTCCCCCGTTCGTATTATTTTTATCTCCTATTATACTTGTTCCATTGTCACCCGAAGTTGCTTTTTTACTTGAGAATAGCTCTTTTTTAGACGAATCAAATGTGATATTTAGCTCCTGTTTTAAATATCGTTCAATTTCTTTATTTTTAGAAGATACTTTCTTTGAAAATAGAATTGCACAAATAGACAATATTGAGGCTAAAATCCCTAGTATAGCATTTACAGTTACTATATCCATATGCTCACCTCTCACATTACAAGTTATTACCTATTTTATCACAATACAGATGAAGATTTATATTAATTTCCAGGTGAGTGTTTCAATTAAGAATGAATAAAAGTATCTTACCTAGCCATGTGATAAATACTTGACTCATTGGTTATTTATTTGGAAAAATTTATTCACTGATAAAGGAAAAGGTGTACCAGAAGGCACACGCTATAAGTATGGAGTGGGGACTACCCTTTCTTTCAAAAGAACTGTATTTTCTAAAAACCGCTTGTCTTAAAGTCAGGAGAGATATTCGACTATTTCGCTATTAGGAATAGTGATAAAGATAGTTTTAATATAGGTGATTTGGGCAGCTTAGAAGGCTTTGAAAATGATACAATCAAATATGGAGGATAAAAGACCAATAAAAGCCTCTCCCATCAAATATCCCCAGTACTAAACCCTGTCTATGACTAGTTTGGATTCATTTGCTGGGAAAAGGGATGTATTAGAAAACAAATTTATTTAAATAAGAATACTTTATATAAGAAAAAAGAGGGGTTATTGTATGAAAAGAATTATTAGTGTGGTGGGCGCAGTCATTGAACAAGAGGATAATATTCTATGTGCACTTCGAAGCCCATCTATGTCACTTCCTTTGCATTGGGAATTTCCTGGTGGAAAAATCCAAGAGGGAGAAAAACCTGAAGAGGCACTTGTAAGGGAAATTAATGAGGAGTTAGGATGTACAATTGAAGTGAAACGAAAAATTGTAGAGACAAACGAAGATAATGATAATACAACAATAAACTTGAGTACATTTTTCTCAGAAATTAAAACGGGTACCCCCTTGGCTTTTGAACATGATAAGATCCAATGGATCCATAAACGAGAACTAAATTCATTAAAGTGGGCACCCGCAGATATTCCTACTGTCGAGTTTATTACAAAATACATGTAATTAATTGGTGTTTAGTTGCTTCTCTTTCTCATTAATCTTTTCAATTAGTTCATCGTTATAAGAGTCAGCATCATTTGAATGGTGACAACGCCTATGGCAATTAGCACAAATTGCTGCTACCCATTCCGGATGATCCGGGCCACCATCAGATAATTTTTTTAGATGGTGTACTTCTAAATAAGGGTCTCCATTTCCCATCACAAAGGGAGCATTTATCTTACAAGCCTCACATATTCCGTTTGCCCGTTTTAACGCATATTTCTTTATTGCTTTGCTTCTTTTTATAGCTTTTGTTACTCGTTGGATGGTAGTAGTTTCTTCGTTTGATGATGCTAATGCTTCGTTTCGTAAATCCTCAAGAGTAGATTCCTTAGGTTCAGGTTCCTCTAAGTACTCTCCCGGATTATGTGAGAGTTCTGATGGCATGAGCTCAAATACTATAGATTGGCGCATATAGCCTTCACGATCCCGTACTTGTTTATAATGGTGGCCTATGTAATACAACTCACATACAAACTCTATGTAACCTTGTTTTACATATTTAAATAACATGATACTTTTTCCATTATTAATATGATCCCGAATGGCTTTGTTACCTTTAATAAACTGCATGTCACCTACCTGGCCTTCACCAGTGTAATAAAACACGCCATTACTTTGCCAACCATCATCATATCCAAATTCTTCTCCTGAATCACTCGTGAATATCATAACTAACGGAGAGTTTTTCGGGGTACTAATACCGCCTTGTTGCTGCCCACCAAATTTATTATGAATATCTCTTCTTCGATAAATTTCTTTTGGTTTGAACAAATTTCATCCTCCTGTTCTAATTATTGTACTGGTTGTGAATAAATTAGGCATAATGCCCACCGATCTTCTTACTCCGATCAATGTTAATCCCGCCTGAGGTATAACTACTTGCACGTAAAACTGCCGTGGAACCATATTTCTCCCGAATTGAATCCATTACTTCTGATAAATCCTTTTTCTTAGGTTGATTATCAAATAAGCTTAGTTGAACGTCACTTTCCTCACACAAATTGGTTAGAGCAACAGAGGCCCTTCAAATTTTACTTACTCCATCATAAAATCGATGGAATAATTTTAAACAAATATCATACATATCCATGGTCAAATTTGTAGGGTTTTGAATAGACATAGACCTACTAAAACCTCCTCCCACTTCTCTTGAATATCCTATTCCAAGATGAATGGTCCTACCCTCTTTATCGTCCATTCTTGCTCGACGACAAGCTTCTTCAAATAAATCCAATAAACATGCGTAAATTTCCTCTTTACTATAATCCCTTAGTAAAGTTATGCCATGACCATAAGACTTCTGTTCAGTTTTCACGAAGTTCCCATAGACTGGACTTAAATCAATGCCCCCATGCATGCCAATACAGTTGCTCCCCCATTATTCCAAAGTTCTTTTTTAAATATTTTAGTGGGTGCTTAGCTAAGTGACCTAGTGTAAGGACTCCCATTCGATTAAGGTTGCGAGTCATTCTAGATCCGATCCCCCATATGTCATGAATATCACATGGCCAAAGTTTTTCAGCTACATCTTCATATCTGCATTCCGCAATTCCGTCATCTGTGTAGATGGCATTTTAAAAATGGCTCTCCCTCAGTTTTGGTGAAAAGTCACGACTTATCCTTATGAAAATTACTTTGTTTTTTTAAATAGGTAGCTTACAAAGCTTGATAGAGAACTCTTTTTTTAATCAAATCAAAATTTGCTCTGCCATACATCAATCGTTTAATGGTTTTTAAACGATTGATTTGGCCCTCCAGTACACCATTGTTCCATTCATAACTTAAAGCATTTTGGATGGCCTCATAATCTGTCCGGATTCTTTTTGCGAAGCGTTTCATCTCTATGAAAGGGCTTTGTTCTGCTTTGGATAACCAGACAGGAAGATAATCGGACATCCTATGTTGGATCATCACTTGAAACGTTTGAATTTGCTCGTATAGCTGTTGGAGTTCCGGATGTTTACGACATAAATCATTTAGAAAGAGCCATTTGGTTCGCTTCTTTACTTCCTGATAGGGTTTCCAAAGCCATTGATGCAGTCTCTTTCTAGAGAGATAGAGCTTATTTGAATGACCTTTTCTCTTTTGTTTTCGAATGTCTGCTATATAGTGGGAGACAAGTGAAAAAGAACCTTTGTAACCTTTAGAAACAAGGTCTTCATAGACTTCCTTTGCTGTCACGCCTGGCTGGACAGAAGCTTGAATCCTAGATCGATAAGGATCCAACATACTCTGACGCTTACGTTTTCCTTGCATTGGTGGCTCTATTGTATGCATATATTTTTTGGCTGTTCGCGAGTCAATTCTTAATAATTCCGCGACCGATGTGTAGGAAAATCCCTGGTTACCTAATGCTTTTACTTGATCCATCAACTGTTCTTTTTGCGTTCCTCTCTCCGTTTGGAACGAGTGAGATTGGTGTTCTTGGTTAGGTTGGGAGTCAGCTTTGGGGATCGGGATTCGGGAATCAACGATTTGAGGAAGAATGCGCTCGATTCTTTCGTTAAAATTATGAACTAGATGCCAGCGATCCGTCACTTGTATAATGTTATGATTTGACTCCTGGATAGCTTGTTTGAATTTGAGAGAACCATCTCGACTTACAACTTTGATGTTTTTATGTTCCTCCAACCACTGCCTGACGGCATCAGCACTAAATTCTTCTAACAATGCAATTGGGCGTCGGGTCTGAAGGTCACAGATGAGCACACCATATCGATGACGCTTGAGGTAGGCCCATTCATCTATTCCAACTGCATCAGATGGAGAAGAAGGGTGCAATGGTGTTTTTCGTATCAACCGAAGAAGCGTATCCGCACTGACAGGGACGTCTATCTGTTTAGACAATCGGCTCCCTTGCTCGGCACTTGTAGAAAATGCCATAGACCGTAAGGTCTTGTCCATCCGGGAAGTTCTACGAGCGTAAGGTTCTAAAAGACCTATATCCCGTTCCGTGAAAATATGCTGTTCACAGGAAGCTGTATCACAAAAAAAATTTCCGTACAATGATTTGGAGTTCTACCTTGTAGTTAATAAAAGGTAGGTCTTTAACAGTCCGGCAGTAACGGCTATGTTTACGGGAGGACACTTTGCCGCAATTTGGGCAGTGAGAACTGGTCTTTTTAGACTGTAAAATATAATGTAACTTTCTCTCTTCTTTATCCTGATTTACATCAAGCAAATCCAACGAATCTTCTTCATAGAAATGTTGGAAAGTCAGCATAAAAACTCTCCTTTAACCTTGATGAAATGTTATAAAAGAAATTTCCCGATTATAAATTCACCAAAACTGAGTCAAAACTGAGGGAGAGCCATTTCTTGATTGCCAAATACAGTGACATGGATGAAGAGTTAATGGAGGTATTTTTAGATATGTGTGGTTATGCGGGTGTTCTACAAAGCAGGATTGAACGATTGGAAGCGCAATTATTCGAGAAAAAGAATATAACTCATTAACTTACCAACTACTGCATATAAAATAGTCCTTGCTATTTTCAGCAAGGACCTCGTTTTGAAAAATGACGTTAACTATATCGCTATAGATTTGAGGCAATGTAGAAAATGCCGCCCATTCACTGTATTAACTAATTAATAAAAGATAAGCTGTAAAAACCCCTATATAATCGGTTTTCCAACTTTACGACATTAGTATGAGATTAAATAAGATATCAGTATTAACAAAGCAAATCCAGTCAATATCCAGTCGGAAGTAACACAAATCATTCCCAAAACAACCTACAGCTTAGAAAGCTGTTGGCGTATATGTGGGTAAGCTTTATGAGGATGGTTTTAACACCAATAAATTAGTGTTTTCAGGGATTAAGACTGATTGATACAAATAGAAATAAGTAAAAAATAATCGCGAGAAATCAACGTTCTAAATAAACGGATTTCATGCGATTATATTCTCAAAATTTATAACAGAATCACTCTTATAAACCTAATTTAGTATCGCCAGCATCTTAATCATATCTGGGTCAGCATGTGAGAAGAACTAGCTTTCTCCAATATTTAAGGTCTCGATAGCTGCTTTTCATCCGTTAAGCTAAAGTCAAAGACATCAATACTTTCTGCCATACGTTCTGGATTTGTCGTTTTTGCTAAGACTACAACCTCTTGCCCCACTCGCCACCGTAAAATGACTTGTGCAACTGACTTATTATATTTTTTACCTATTTCACTAAGAATTTCATTCTGAAAGCATTTTTCTGTAATACACTGTGACCATCGATCACATACCTACTTGGGTTGAATAACGGTCGCACATAACATTGTGTAGTTGTGTTTACCTAATTGTTTTATAACTTATCCATCAATCTCAAATTGGAACAAATACTCGTTGTTTGTTATTTTTGGAAGGAACATACAAAATTTTCGCTTCTTTATATGGTAGTTCAACGACTTTATCGATAATTTTATCAATTCCATCGCTCTCCTTGTTTTGTTTCATACCTTTTTTTACTGTTCTTAAGTTATTGTTTTCTAACACAACTTTTTCTTTTACTTTATTAACGTCGCTTTTAGATTTAACAGCAACAATCGTGTTAATTCCAAATTCAGCTAGAATGCCCCAACCATTATGAATATGAACGTCAGTTAACTTCTCTAATGATTTTTCATATTTTTTCTTTTTATCAACCAATTCGTTACTACTCCGCTGCTGTAGCATTGAATAGACCTTCTCAACTTCTAAGTCAATATTATGATAAAAACTTTTAGTATAATTTTGTTTTAATTGCCTTGTTAGTCCAACAATATTTTCTATTTGTCCACCAATCTTCATTCTTGTTCCAATCTCAATTAGTTCTGCAAACAAAGATAGTTTGCTAGCCTCAAATGCAATCGTCATTGTAAAATTAATATCCCTAAGTTTCTCTTCCTCAACTTTTGAATTAATCTCCAAGTTTAATTTACTTTCATCTCTTTTCAATCGATAAGTGTATTCTTCATGAATTTCATCTGCATTTGTTTTATAATTCCTGATAGCAAATAAATCAGTTGTATCAACAAATTCTCTATTTGCAATTTCAGATAAACCTTTTCTAGCTGCAATCAAACGCCCAATGTTTGTATCATGATGAAAATTTAGAAGTTTTTCTAACTTCGCATCCATACCTTTAATTTGAGCATTAATTTCATGCAAATAATATGTCCCTGAAACAGCTGACATTACTTGCATTCCTGCTGAAAGTATAATCGCTGGATTCACTGAAGCACTTAAACCAACATCAGCAAAACCAGCGTGCTCGACTAAACTTCCCGACGCATCTCGCACCATAGTTGATGTGGTTCCATTTGCAAATTTTGACATATTGGCAGGGTTTGAAGTTGCAGTAAACAAGCCATTAGGTGCTTGCTTTGCAATTTGAGCTAAAGTCATTCCTTGATTCGCAACTTGCAAAGCCGTCTGTGAAACGTTACCCATCATCAATGACAAGTCAGATACAAAAATCTCTTTGTATTTTTTATCAGCTTCCAATTTATCATCAGTTACTTTTTCCAAAGAAAGCTCACCGCCAATAAGGTTAGAGACAACAATTTCATTGATTTCATTTGAGTTATTTAACATTTCATCCTCAGACATTTAAAATATCTCCTTTGTCTTTTCTTTAGCTAAATTATACACGGAAAAAAACGGATATTTTATAAAAAATGCTAATAAGCGATACTTTTGCGGTTAAACACCACTAAATTCTTAAGTATGGAGGTGGTCCGGGTGATTCTATATAGAGTAAGAAGTAAAACTTCTTTTAAATGGAAGCAACAGAACAGCCCTCCTGCTTTAAATACCGCGCACATTAAAAAGGAATTAGTTACCTTTTCTTCTAATGAATTGCAAGAAACACTCGATGTGGATATGTGACCAAACAAAAACGGGGGACTGTGCTACCACCTACTGATACAGAAGCACTGCTCTTCTAGTTACGCTTGCTGTTCCCTTGAATAAATCATCCCTTTAAACCAGCAAATTAATTTATTTTCCATTAATCCAAGAAGTAATTTTGTTTTCTATTTCTAATGCATCTAGGCTACCATCAAGTCCATCTTTAGTAATTATCAAATTACCCTCTTTTTCGGAAATACCTACCTTCTCATAGTTGTTTCGTTTTTCTTCCCAATCCCTTTTATAAGAAGCAACACTCAACATACCAAGATGTTCTATATAAGCAATACGTCCTTGATGACGTATTGTGAAGTCCGGCATATAAGTTTTCCCCTTAACCCTTAGAGATTCTTCATAGGTATATTCGATACCTAATTGATTTAAAATGTTAGCTACAATCACTTCCGATTTAGATCTAACCAGTTCCCCACCAACTGTTTTATGAATTAGATTATTTTCGAAAAAACGTTTTTGATTATTAATTTCGATTTCTTTGATATTGGGAACCTCAAATAGATCTGTATAACGTTGCTTTGTATCTGAGTACCAATCACTGGAATACTGAACCAACTCTTGAACACTTAAATCACTTAATATAATGAGTTGTTCTTTTTGACGTGAAAAAGCTGTATACAATAATTCTTTTGTTAAAAAAGAAATACGCCCATTGATAACAACAATCGTTTTACCAAAGCTAGATCCTTGGGCTTTATGAACAGTCAAAGCATATGCAAGTTCTAACTTTGTATCATTGTTTTCTCCGCCAAAATCTGACTTCGTATATGAAAAAACTTTACCTTCAAAAGAACCAAAGTGGAACTTGTAATATTTTTTATTTTTATCGTTTTTTCCATACTGTTCAGGAAAACTAGACATTAATCCAATTTCTCCATTTGCGATATACTCACTGCCCTCAGAACCATCCCAATATTTACGTTCTCCATTTGTATTTGATATAACCTTATCACCGTAGACAATATTTTGAACTGATTGTGGATTCTTCTTAGACCATTGATTTTTATTCCAGTTTTCCACAATAGCTTGGCGATACTTCTGATGAATTTGGTTATTTAAATAATAACTTCCTGATCCTACGAATTTTGTAGGCGATAGTATTTGCCAATCTTCAATAAACCTACTCGTTTTATAATTAGTATATTTCCCGTTCTTCTCTGCGCCTAAGCTTTTATTAAATCCATCAACATCATCGTCATCATTCATCTCTAGTGTTTCAACTAACTGAGAAAGTAATGATTCTTCAAGCTCATCAGTACAATCGTATTGTATGTACTTGAGTCTATCATTCATTTGCTTATTTTGTATTTTATAGACTATATCCTTATTCATTTGATCTGCATTGGAAAATAGTTGAGCAAATGATAAATCATAGCCTCCTGTACCTTGTCTCATTTCCGTTTGTAATTCCGCCACATTGTTTGGATAATTATGTTCAAGATAATTTATCAAATCTACAAAAGGACGTCCCGCTCCAATTGGAGGTAACTGATTAGGATCTCCAATAAATATAATCCTGTGTGCATGAGACTCAACTAATTTTAAGATGCCAGCGAACATATCTTCCGTTAACATTGAACTTTCATCAATGATTACAGTTTGTGCCACACTAGTACTTGGCTTTTCTGGCATTCTATAAGACATTCTATCCCAGCTGAATCCACCAGAACGAGTTAAGAACTGTGCAACAGTTATAAACTCTGCATGTACTTCGCTTTTCTTAAATGAATTTTCAAGTTGGACCCTTGCTTTCCCAGTAGGAGTCAATGCTAAGACCCCACCTGATCTTATCTCTTCAGATGAGGCAAGAATGCCTAAAGCTGATGTTTTACCAGTTCCTGCCCTTCCAATTAGAACAGACAATTTTGAAGATTCTAATGCTACCAAAGCATTTGCTTTTTCCTCACGAGCTTTTTGGTCATTTTCTTCATTTCCTTTTTGAAGTAGACCAAACTGCTCATCAATAACTTCTCTCCAATTTTGAGAGTTAGGTAACTTAATGCTAAGGCGGCTCTTTATAGTCTCTAGAACCAGTTCTTTATACTCCTGATATTCTAATAATTTTATATAATTATTTGTTTCATCGACATATAAGTCGCCTTCTTGTAAATATTCTACAACTCCATGAATTTTTTCCACAGAGAAGTCAGTTTCGTAGTCTAGCGGCAATTTATTAATCAAATCGACAACTTTATCATAACTTAAAAATGTATGTCCCCTGTCCGCAGCTTGCGAAAGAACAAAAATCACCATCGCCCGGAAACGCCTTTTATCTCCCTTAGTACGCATCTTTGACGGTCTCTTTAAAGGATGATTATTTATAACCAATTTATTTGTAAACAACGCATTGTCAATTTGAGATATATTAATCTTCCCTTCCTCTTTCTCTTTGCGAGATAGTTCATATAATCGGTAAGGGTTCTCAATAACTTCATTAGGTTGATTCTTGTACTTTTCCCAAGCAAATAACGCTTGATCCACTGATAAATTGATGCGTGCTAACAAGTCAAAATATCTTATTTTATTTGCATCTTTTAGAAGACCGTTAAACTCATCTTCCTTTTCAGCGAGACTATCATCAAGTTTTTCATCACCTATTTCTTTATCTCCTGAAAAATAGTCCCCTAATTCAGTAATCAAATCTCTATTATCAGTATCAATATACGTTGAAATATCAAATCCATATTTAACACCAAAAGCTGATAACATTGCTCCAAGCCCGGGATAGATTCCACGTTGATTCCAAACATTCTCTAGCTGTTTTTCTACATAATTAAGTTGAGTATTCACCCAACTACGGTTAGCAGTTTTCAAATGTAAATCAGCGATGTTTTTCAAAGCAATTTTTGTTTGATTTAACACATCAATTGTTGCGTCGAAACTAACCCACTCGGCTGCATAAGAGAACTCGTCACGAAATCCCGTGGGTTCAAATATAGTAACTGTACTTACATCAAAATCCGGATTTAATTTTGCATATTGTTCAATTTCAAGGTAAGGCATTAAGAAACCTTGGTCCCCACCTTCACGAATAGAATGCGCTGCATTTGTTTCCCAAATATAATTTTTTTCATCGCGTGTACCATCAGTGTCATATTCTTGTATATTGATCGGAGAAATGATATTTCCAATTCCTGCAATCACCCTGCGGTTAGCTTCAATGAAAGGAACTTGCTTGTAATAAGGAAATATAATAGACTCATATGATTTAACATCCGAGAAAAAATAATCAAAAATCCCTTTTTGAGAATCCCCGTGCGAAACCCATGCACTATTCCAAGTAAGCATTTGCTCAGTTTTATCCAAATCAAAATGAAAATTATAATACTTAGCCTTCTTCTTGGCATTATCTTTCAACGTCCATGAAAATGGACGCAATAAAAAAGAATAAGGCTGAAGTTCAAATACTGTTTCTTCAAAATGATTAAATTTTTCATTACCTTTTTTATACGGGTGGTTTAACTTTAAAGGAATCTTCGTTTCACTCATAAAAGCCGCATTTTCAGTAATCCAATGTTGCATTTCTAAGGGACCTGCTACAAGATAATCCATACCCTTATAGTTATCCTCAAATTCCAAATCCCTTAATGAAGCAATATTAGGAATCACCTGACTAGCAACATTGTTTTTGGGGTTATCATCAACTTTTCCCGTAAAACCATTATCCTTCCAAGGTATTCTCGTTGAGAAATGTTGTACGTATTTTGCTCTTTTGGGTTTTTGATTAGTCATTTGAGCCAGTCCCTTCATACAACATCGCTTTTGTTTTAAGACTCACAAACACATTTGAAATGATTCTCTGTTTTGCATCTGACACCTTAGGCAGGTCTTCTCTCCAGGATTTTTTGTTACGCATTAAATCAACTTCCTTTTAGAAATAGTTAATTGCTCAATAAATCTACACTTACTTAAGATAAATTATTCTTATCTACGATAACCGTTTTTTAAATTATCTATAAATGGTGTATAAAATTCCTTAGCATGCCGATCGTAACCATCACTACTTCTGTTTTTGAAATACACTTTTATGTCCCAGTTAAGTGGTATAGAACCAATCTGCCCTTTCTCATTCACCTCTATGAAATTACATAAGTGAGCATTGATGTCATTTACTAGGTTTTCTTCCTGATTAGTTAATTCAAATGGATTAGCATTAGCAATATGTTGGTCAGCTATAAAGTCTACGAATACCGTATATTCAGTATGCTTATCATTATAGAAGATACCTCTTATTTGGAGGTCCACTTCATTTACATCCAATCTAAGTTGATTATAAACGTCCTGTACGTAGTCATAAATCCTACCTATATATGAGACAGTAGGAAAGTGCAACGATAACCTCGAAGACAAATAAAGAAAATCTTTTTTATAGTGAGCAGCCCAAAAAGATGGGGTATTAGTGTTATAAACTTTCCAACTAACTCGATCAGAACTTTCAGGGAAAAACTGATTTATTAAAGCAAAGTTACCGGGTTTTAATAATCTATCTTCTAAACGAACTTCATCCCAATAATCTATAACTATATTCTCGCTGGATTCTAACTCTTTATAAGCGTTAATTAATCCAGACGTAAGAGCAGTAGTACAAACCATTAGATAACCGGTTGCTCCAATCCTTCTACAATCCGTAGTTAAAGAATTAGCCTCGTCTTTGCCTAAAGGTTTCCCGGAATGTGATTTATGTTTGCATTGAACCAACCATTTCCTCTCAAATTTACTTAATGGCCCTTGCACTTTCTCATGAACTATCAGGTCACGTCCTCCATCTGGCCCTTTACCAGTCCAATGAGTTTCATAACCCTCACGAACAAAAACTTCTCTTATTAATCTTTCTAAATCTGTACCATCTATTGATAGTTCTTTGAAATTTATTATATTGTTTTCCCCCTCTATATTCGAAACTATCTACTAAATTGAACTATTCACCCAACAATATTTACTAAATTATAACATTAAAAAGGTACCTGGACCCACTTCGCTATAGTGATAACAGATTAAGATTAGACTTTTTTGAACACAAAAAAGATGGCGAGCATTTGCTCGCCATCTCTTTTAGAATTAGGGAATGTATCACATCATGCCGCCCATTGCCTGAGTAGAATAAATACTTAAAGATTAGAGTTCAAAACGCCTTTATAATCGGCATTTGAACTTCAACGTAATATCTTGAGGCAAAATAATAAAGTGTAAAACAATTATTTTAGCTTAACCGTTCTTTATTATTTCCATTACACCTATATATTTTCTTCCTTTTTCATATATTCTTCACGTATTTGAGATAAAGATTTTCCACTTTCTTTATGAATAGCAAAAACATACGTTTGAACACTTGACCAATCAAATATTCCTTTCAACCATTTTTGCATTGATAGTTCTTCCTCGTTAACTTCTACATTCCCATTTCCCTTTAAAATAGCTTCTTCGTTTCGTCCTTTAGGTAGGATAACATCCCCCGGCTTTACAACACCCCACTCGAGCATGTCATCAATTTTAGGTAGTTTCCGGCGAATAACCCTCTTCTTCTTTGTAAAACTATAGGTTAAATCATCTAAAAAATTTACATAGTAATCCTCATAATTAGTCAGAGGAAGCAATTTTTCGATTCCTAAATATAGTTCCTCGTCTATATTGTACGGAATTAGCTTAAAACAACATATATCAACATTATTACTATTTAACCAAGCGATTGCTGATAACGTTTGTTCATCATAATCGGAAGCTGCTAATATAATACGTTGGCCGTTATTGAAAGTATGCTCTGCATTATTGCTACTTAAGAAATCATTCAGCTTTCTTGAAGCTAATTCTGTACTTGTCAATGAAGTGTTTTGAAATTCGCTGGAGTACTTATCGATGTATGGAGCATAAATTTTATTGACTAAGTCTTCTTGATCCTTAATAGTAGCATAACTAGCAGCATATCTTATCGCCTGAAATTCAAAGGGTTCTTTCCTCGACGATATGTCTTTCCGATCTCTTTTAATCTCGATCAAAACAATATTCCCTTTATTGTCAACCGCAGTTAAGTCACTAATCCCTTGACTCACGTTTCGGACTTGTTTACCAACAATAAGCATTGATTCTTCTTCATCACAGATCATATCTATATTTTGTCTAAGCAACTCTTCAATATCGCTTTCTTGTAACCCGATGGCAGCAAAAGTAGCAGCTTCAAGCTTATCAGCTCTGTTGTTAGTAATTTTGTACATAATTTCCCCCCCTGCTATTTATGAAAATGATATTGGTATAATTGAGGTAATCAAAGCCATACGGAACACCTGATTGCTCTCAAGGAATCGGAAGAGCTGGATAATCTCAAACAAAAAGTTTATACATATGAAGCTTTTCTTAATGAAATTGGCAAGGAGAAGTTCATAATCGAAGCTAATGATTTAGTTAAAAATTAATAATGAGTATAACCCCCTCCTAACCCTGTAGGCCACTGAAAAACTATACTATTAATAAAAATCGCTTAGTTATGTCTATATGGAGGCGCCTTCCCAACTGTTATCATCTAAATGTAGTGGCTGGCCTTCTGGAATTTTCATTAGTAAGCACTTTTTCAGTGGCCTCTAACCCTGAAGGGGGGTACACTTATATCAATTGTCATTACGTCGGGGCAATCTATAAATACAGTTTGCCTAATCTAATAACCTTTTAATAGCATAGTGTAAAAATGTTTAAGGGCAAACATACTTATTGCCATCCATTTATTTAGGTCATACTTGCACTAACTTTTATAAAACAGCTCCTTGTAATATCTGTCAATTTCCAGCCGCAAATAAATAATCTCTGTTTGTGAATACCACGAAATTTAAAGCTTACACATTAACCTTTTTTTAGATTATGTCGTCCTTCAAACCTTTTTAGTCTTCTATCATTCCCATATGAGTTTAACTATCATCAACCACCTCAAACTTAGGTAACTGCTCCACCAATTCAATCGTCTTCATACTTACCGTAATCACAGACAACAACAAATTCAAAATATACTTAGGATCATTACTAAATTCGTTAGGATCATCAGTAATACCTGACTTCTTATCGGTCTTAACTTGATACTGGTCAATAATCCATTCAATCGCAGGACGACCGTTGACGACATAATTATAAGCTTCATTAGGAATATTTTTAATCGTGATATTTCCATTAAAAATAATCGTATCCAAAACACCTTTTTTGGATGTTTCATTTTCTTCACACGATAATTTGGTTCGGGACCTGTGATTTGAACGTCAACGCCGTCCCAACTTGGTTGGTTTTCATAGTTCAAATGCAAATTGGCAAGTTTGCGTCCGATTTCGACATATTTTTCTTTGTTTTTGAGTAAAGGGATACGTGGTAATGCCTTTTGTAAATCATGAGCGTACTTTTCACGATATTCTGTTGAGTGGAGAACACCGTAAATATAGTAAAAAGTATCTTCTGAGTCCAATTCGAATTTCTGTCTAACGTTGTATTCATCCGAAATCAAACCAGCTGGATCATTATTCTTTAGATAAAAACCTTTGCCTGTAGAAATATAGTGAAAATTTGGGATTTCCTTAGTAATTAAAGCAGAAAAGTTTGATTTTTCTCCTGCACCTTGAATAATAATTCCTATATTTTCTTTATTGAAGATATTATCCATATTGCCAGAACTTTCAATAATTTCTCTCTTAAAGTACAAGCATTTCTTTGTAAAGGGACGATACATACTTACAACTACTTTACCATCAGCTACAATTTTCTCTGACCTATCAAAACGTTGGAACAGTGCACGCGTCCACTTAATATAAGAGTCAACTCTGTTTGTTTTCTTTTGACGTTCGGCAATGTTAGCAATATTTGATAAACGATCAATTTCAGAATTATACCTTGCAATCATCTTTTCAGAGTTAGACTTAACCGCTTTGTCTGAAAAATTGTATGTCCAACTATCACGGTTTGTCTTTAGACCAGCTGCTCGCTTTTTGAAAAATTCTTCAATAGACAAATACTTATCATAATTCTCATCACGTTGGTTAATCCAGTCATTATTCTTATCAGGGACAATTGTCTGCCAATCAATACCTACAATAGATTGGCTATTACGCAAGATAGCAAGCTTCTCTTCACGGCTAAGATAGTCCCCAATATCATGATAATGTACTACATGGTCATCACTACCATCTTTAACAAGGATACTTATCGCAATCGGTGTACGACTACCAGAACCAAAAATTTTACCTCCCTCACGGCGTGAGGTTTCACCTTGTGTACGTTGGTCACCGCGCAAATTAAAAATATACAGATGATTGAATTCTTCGTAGAGTGATTTACGGAGGCCATCAGCTGCACGACTGTCAATATATTGTCCATTGGAAACGAAGCCAATAACACCCTTTTGATTCAATCGATCAGATGACCAACGAATTGCTCTAATATAAGAATCATATAGTGATGTCTTATTTACTGCCGTTGAGTTTTTTGCATAAGTACGTTCAACGGCTGCATCTAATTTAGGGTATTTCAAATTTTTAGCATCGTCATTTCCAGAATTCTGACCAGTTGAATATGGAGGATTCCCAATAATCGCTGTAATTGGCACATCCTGCTGACGCTTCAAACGTTCGTCATTAGTCCCAAAGTAAGTATCATCAAGCTTACCTTCGTTTTCGGTGCTCTCAAAAGTATCAGTCAGTACGATACCTTCAAAAGGCACATAACCTTGTGCATCACCATTAATTTCATCGAATGTTGCTTCTATATTAATAGCCGCAATGTAATAACTCAAAAGCACAATTTCATTGGCATGTAATTCTTGTGTGAATTTTCGTGTTATATCTGCAAGGGGAATCTCACCAACATCCACTTTTTCTTTGAGGTAGGTCAAAATACGAACAATAAAGGTTCCAGTTCCTGTGAATGGATCAAGAATATTCACCCCTTCACTGGCTAATGACTTACCAAAATGTTGGTTCAGCACATCATCTACTGACTTCACAATGAAATCGCAAATTTCAATCGGTGTAAAGACGATTCCTAACCGTTCAGTAGTTGATTTGAACCCAGTTGAGAAGAATTTATCGTATAGAGTAATAATGATTTTTTGTTTACCCTCTGCATTATCGACACCACTCGCTCGTAATTTAACAGACTCATAAAATGGTGCAAGTTTTTCTTGTTCTTTCTCAAAACCAGCTTTTTGCAATTCATTGACAATGGTTTCCATTGCTTGCGAAACGGGATTATTATTGACAAAGCTATATTCGTCAAATAGAGCTTCAAATATTGGCTTTGTAATTAAATGTTGGGCAAGCATCTCAACGGCAGAGTCTCGTGTAATAGTTACGTTGATATTATGCTGCAAGCCATGAACAAACTTAGTGAATTCATTCTTGATAGGATTGTCTTTATCATCAAGTCTTTCATTTATCCATCTAATATAACGTTGAGCAATTTCATTAACGTCCTTTGACCAGTCTTCAAGATAGCGTCTATCACCAACTTTTTGCACGATTTTACCATAAATAGCATCTTGAATCTCATCCCAAAGTTGCAATTCTGTTTGAACAGGTTGTTCTACGTCAACACCCTGTCCATCTGCACCCTCTACATAAGGTTTTCTAGGTCGTCCTTTACCAGGATTAATGATATTGAGGTTATCGGGTTTTTTCTTGTTGAGTTGGAGTTGATTAACAATAGCGTTAAAACGTTCATCAGTAGAGCGTAAAGCATTTAATACCTGCCAAACTGCTGCATAAGTCTTATTGTCATCGAGAACATTTTCAGGCGTCACACCTGCAGGGATGACTATCGGCAGAATGATATATCCGTATTCTTTTCCATCAAACTTTCGCATAATACGTCCAACTGCTTGGACAATATCTACTTGCGATTTCTTAGGAGAAAAGAAGATAACTCCATCAAGGTTTGGAACATCGATTCCTTCAGTTAAAAATTTCACATTGGATAAGACACGGGCTTCATTATTATCAATCTCACCCGCAAGCCAATCAAGCGCTTCTTTCTTTTGTAAAGCATTCAAAGTACCATCTACGTGGCGAACATCAATTTGGAAACTTTCTTCAGCGCTATTGCCAAGATATTCATTCACTACATTATTAAATCTTTCGGAGATTTTTTTCGAATTAGCTATGTTGTCAATAAAGGAAATGGCCCGTTTCATTGGTTGCCCACTGACTTTACCTGTTGCGCCCTCACGTTTAATCATTCCATTCCAAACACCTACAATACGTCCAACATCATCTAAATTTAATCCGTTCTCAGAATCAGCAAGAGTCTTTTGGAGATTCTTAGTCATCGCTTCTTCTTCAACTGTCAGGACCATTACTTTGTAATCAGTCAGGTAGCCACGTCCAACTGCTTCACCAAAACCTAAACGAAAAATTTCTGTACCAAAAATAGATTCGTCATCCATAGAGGACATAACAACAGACTTTTCAACGCCTTTTGATTTGGCATCATCTGAATAAATTTTTGGTGTTGCTGTTTGGTAGAGTCTAAGTTTTCCTTTTACGTTATCGTTGCTATGAACTTTCGTAAATGTACTATCTTCTTGACCTTGCTCCTTAAATCCTGTTGTTCTATGCGCTTCATCTGACACAATAAAGTCAAATTCAGGATATCCCAGATCTTGTGCTTGCTGGATAACGTCGATTGATTGATAAGTGCTAAAAATAACGTTCACCGTCACCTTGTCACTCTCATATTTTAATGATTGATAATTTTTTACAACCTCATTTGCATTTGTCGTAGCTGGAAAACCAATATCAGTTGCTAAGATGTCAACATCATCATCATTTGTTTTTTTCTTAGTTGCTTTTCTATCAGATGTAACAGCAAATGAATTAAAATGTAAATCGTCAGAACTATCAGCATTCCAGCTAAACAATGTTTGTGTTAAAAGTTGAATACTCGGTACAAAATACAATACATTATAAACTTTTTGACCACTGTCTCTGGCAAACTGTTCTACCATTTTTAGTGAGGTGAATGTCTTACCTGTTCCAGGTGCCATAACAAGCATTCCACGGTCATGCGTCTTAAAATATTCTTTTGCAAGTTCAATCGCTTTAGATTGATAATCACGTGTGTTCTTGTAAGACTTTACAATAATCTCTTTAGGCTTTTCAAAGTCTACAGTAGACCAATTAACTCTTGAGTGACGCAAATCAGATAAACCAATCTTTTGAACTTGCTTGGTTTGTGAATCAACTGTGTCAAGTGCATTTTGATTCCATTCATCAGTAGTAGAGACAATCATACCCGCACTATAATAGCTTTTACCAAGCTCTGCAATAAATGAATTGATTTCAGCCTTGCCAACTTTTCCTTGATAAAACTTGGCTTGGATTGCAGTTAGTTCACCCGTATTGCGGTTTTTGGCAACCAAGTCCACGCCAGTATCCTTCTTGGGAATACCATATTCTTCTGGTACATCTTTTAGTTGCCAAACATCAGAATATAGGTTCTTGTAGATTGGTTCATTTTGTAAATATATTTGTACTAACTGTTCAAAGTAAGTACCACGATCACGTTGGATAGTACCTGCAGATTCATTGATGATTTTAATGAGATGATCAAATGATTGTATAGAAGTATTCATAAATTATTGCTCCTTATATTTCAAAAACTCTATCTAGAGGCAGAAATTTTCTTTTTTGATAGCAAAAATATTTGCTATTTTTATTATATCGTTTTATCGAGATTATTACATTTGATTTTGTATTGTTCTTCCCAATCATTTTGAATGGCATTAGATATACTCTCTTAGCTTCGAAATTTAAATCTGAAGAATATGGGAATCTTCCAGGTAAACTGGAACATGTTTTAATTTCACAATATGGATTTGTAATATCTTGGCAAATATCAATAACATTCATGAAATTCACTAGTCCGTACAGCTAAGCTAGAAGAGAATTCATTTTTTGAGTCTGAATATACACTAATTGTGCTTTGTCAGTATGGATAATGCTGCTTGTACTCTAAAGTCTAGAAAATATCTTTAAAGCCCTGAATTTCCAGATTAACTTGTTTATCTTCGCCAATATTACTTCTTAAAAGAGGAACAAACCATCTTTCAACAAACTTATCAATGACTTCAGGTAGTGTTTTGAAATTGCATGAATCGATAATGAAGGAATCAAGATATATTTTTTATACAGGAATGCTAAAAGGATTTAATGAACACTTAAACTTATGTTTAAAATACATTAGTTCCCTCCATACCTAAGGATATCAGTACATGATTTGCTTCTCTTTCTTAGAAAACAATAATTTTCTCTGTGAACTTAATTCTTAAAAATTAGGAACAATAAGGGATGGATAACTGTTTATTCAAGAAACAGTAGTACCGGAGGGCATGGTCGAACCGGCACTCACGAAGTAACACGATTTTCGGTTGCTCACTCTACCTCTCTATTACTAAATCATTTTCTTTCTTAATTTCTCTATTCCAGTCTTTATTTGTAGGTAAATCAATTTTAGTTACTTCTTTATTAATTAGCCGTTGATACTTATTAGCAAACTCACGCCCAGCCTTATCATTATCCGTACAAAAAGTTATGTGATTCATCTTATGACCTTCCTTGCCCATCCGTTTGATTTCATCAATCATGGTCTGACGCTTAAGCCCAGACATGGAAACTAATCGAGTATCTTGTAACTTCCCTTTTTTAATACTCCAGTAAGACAACGCATCAATCTGGCTCTCAAAAAGATAAATAGAATTAGGCTTACCAATATCCACAGAAAAACCAGCTGATCCATGGCTGTTCCTATCAATGCCTTTAAACATCCGCCCGTCTTTCATTGGAGAGGTTCCTTGTCGATCCGCTCCAACTATCTCTCCTTTCTGTTTCCACTTAAACACCACATTCCCGAGCTTATCCTGTGCGATTAAATCTTTATTATCAAGCCAATGAACAATCTTTGGGTGAATCTTCCGTTCATTCGTAAGATAATCTTTAGCTCTCTTCCTATCGTTCACTTCATAATGAAAAGGGTATTGATAAGGCTCTTTAGGCTTTTGCTCTTGGACATTGTCTTTCACTTTATAACCTTGCTCATTTAAATCTAATACCGCCTCTGGAAAGCTCATGCCGTAAAACATTTTGGCAAAGTTAATGACTCCAGCTCCTTTTTCGTCTCTGGAATTCCAGGCATACATTTGGTCTTTAATCACTAGGCTGTCATGCACTTGATGCCGGTAATACCTTCCTTCTCTATTCAATGGCTCCCCTTTACGCTCCAGATAGTCTATAAGATCCACATTAAGAGCAACCTCCACTTGGTCCGCGCTTACATGTTTGGCCATGCAGCACTTCCTCCTCTCTAAAAGTAGATATAAAAAAAGACAGGGAGAAAACTCCCTGTCTACCGTTCAACCTCTACTTTTTCTTTTTGTTTTTCCTTCTGATGAAAATCCCCCTTATTCCCCTTCCCATGCTTCATTTCTGAAGTGGTGCTTTCTTTCTCTTCATGGAACTCTCGATCTAGCTTACTTTCAATTTGGGATAGTCGTTGTTCTCCACGATCCGATAAAGGCAACTCTTTTAATTCTTGAAGAGATTCCTTTTTGAATTGATAAACCTCTTCTTTACTGTGAGTTTCTTGAAAAGCACGCATCTGATTTAAGCGTTCTTGCCGATCGTTGTTTTCTTCTTTATCCAACTCTTTTCCAACTGTTGGTTCAATAAAGTTCATAAGCTCCTTCTTATAAGCATCTTTGAAATCTTGATGGGAATAATCCTCTCCGACCTTTTCTTCCTTACCAAATGGCCCGCTATCTTTTTCAACCTTGCTCACCTGGCTTCGGTACATTTCCCGAAGCTTTTCTGAAGGCAAAGTCTCTCTTTCTTGTTTCTCTTCTTCTATTTCATGTTTTGGTTCTTTAACACTCATTGTTTTCTCCCCTTCCTTTTCTTGACCCATGGATTCTTCAATGGTCGTAATAAATTCTTTAGCTGTTGACTGAACTTCTTGTAATAAGCTCTCATGGTCTTTAAATTCATGATCCTTGGTCCAGTGATGCAGATAGTCTAATGAGTAGTCACTGGTATCAATATTGAAATAAGAAGCAACCGTATAAGCTGTCATTTCCGCCTGAAATTCTTTCTCCGGTTTGGTGTATTCATTTATGTTTTCCTTTGTGTGAAGCTTGGCATGAGTCAGTTCATGTAACAGAGTTTTTGTGTTTTGTCGCTCAGAGTTACGGGGATTAAGAGCGACTTCATCTCGCCCGGTGTAACTTACACCTTTAGCTGCTCCTAACTCTTCATAAGGCTCTACAATTTGTATGTTGTTTTTATCGGCTATAGCCTCCATCCCTTGTCGAAGCTGGGTGTAGTTTTCAACCTCCCCATCGATCCATTTGTTAGGAAAGATTTGAGGCAGATCTTTTTGAGTTGCTGTTGTCTGGGGAACATCAAACACACTCCCTGTAGAATAAACAAGACGGCCATCTCGTTTGTCGAGTTGACCGCCTTTGACTTGTTGCTTTTCTGTTTTCGCCGCATATTTAAAAGGTTCCCATTCCCCTTTTGTAATTTTTATTCAAGCCTTCTTTTCAAAATAATGATGCAATCGATACTCCTGTAGAAGTCGTCCTGTATGGAGTTTTATTTCGTTACTCAATCCTGAACCTCAACGAGATAAATTTGTTCTTTAAAGGCTCCTCTTTTTTCGGCTTTATCCTTACGAATCCTCTCCACCTTATCCATAGATGCCCCATGAACATTTGCCAGGGCATGCATTAATTCAAGTAAATCAGCCATTTCCTTTAATGCTTCCTCGTCATTTTCCGCTGTGAGGTATTCGTTTAGCTCTTCCTGAAGTTTAGCCTTCAGTGAATTTATGTATTATTTATCATCTAGAATCTTCGTTTCAAATTCCTTCCCTGTTTTTTCGATGATATCTGGAATTCTATCGCGTACAAGTTTGTTATAAACCGGCATATTATTCTCTCCCTGCATATATAATGGTTCTGCTTAACTTTATTATAAATCATATATACAATTTCGACATTAGACCTATATAAAAAAACCAAGCCATCGTTTACCCAGAACGACGCTTGGCTTTCAAAATATGATTTCTCTAAAATTAGTGGCTTCCTATTTTTTAACCCACGTATACCCGTAATCTGAAAGAACAACAGAACCTTCTATTTTTCTATTATCAAATAAGTTGGTTCCCTTGAATGGCAGCGGTACTTCAACCTCTTCCCTTGACATGTTCACAACAAAGAAAACTTCCTCTCCTGACTTAGGATCCATTCTCTTCAAGACAAAAAGACGAGGATCTAAATCGAGTACTTGTTGGTCCGCATATGGTGAGAAGGCTGCCTCTTTTTTTCGAATCTCTATCATTTCTTGAAGTCCTGAAAAAATACCAGACCGACGTGGATCTGCTTGGAGTTCTTCACGAATCGTATCAACTTGGAGCTTTTCTCTATTGATTCGGCGTGGAATCCCTGACTTCACCATCCCTTCCTCATCATTTTTTGACCCTAGTAAGGAATGATAGTAAATAGCGGGTACACCGATGACGGATAGTAGAACGGAATGGGCCGCTAGCATCTTTTGAACTTCATCTTCTACGGTAAGGTCTTCTTCCTTATTCTTTAAGGCTTCCGAATAATTGATGTTAAGTTCATAGACAGACTGACTTCCGTCTGGATTACTTTTATATGAGACATCTCCGCCGTTAGCTTTTACTTGATCGACGAGCTCCTGCTTTTCGTCTTCATTTAACAACCCCTCTGTCGGGCGCATGCCTATGCCATCGTGACTGGCAAGGAAATTGAAATAAGTAGCTTCTTCCGATACGGGTTCAATGGTTTGAGCCCATTGGGTTAGCTTTGATGCATCATGCTTCATGAAACTATAAAGAACGAGTGGGGGCAGTGTAAACTGGTACACCATGTTCGCTTCATTCGTTCCGCTCCCAAAGTAACTAATATTTTCTTGGTGGGGAACGTTCGTCTCTGTAATGATCTGGGTATTCGGCTGAAAGGCATTCATGATTGTATTCCATAACTGGATAATGGCATGAGCCTGTGGCAAGTGAATGCAGGACGTACCTGATTCCTTCCATATAAAGCCGATTGCATCTAACCGGATACTGGTTGCGCCTTGATGGGCATAGGATAGCAGGATATCTGTCATTTCCATTAATACATCAGGATTCGCAAAGTTAACGTCTACTTGATCCTTACTAAAGGTTGTCCAAGCTGTTTTCCCTTCCGTGCCGTACTCATGATAGAGTGGCGAGGTTCTAGGTCTGACTACTTGCTCACTATTAAACTCTGGATCTTTGGGGATAAAGAAGTCTTTATACGTCGGATCATTTTCAAGATATTTTTGAAACCATTCACTGGATTGCGACATATGGTTGGCTACAAAATCAAACATCAGCCGATAATCCTCGGAAAAGTTTTGAATGTCACTCCAGTCCCCTAACTCTGGATGAATCGTTCTATAGTCGCTTACGGAAAAGCCGTCATCCGAAGTGTAAGGGAACATCGGTAATAGATGAACATCCGTAATAGTGTCGCCGACTTCTTCCTTCAAAAATTTGTGCAATGTCGGGAGAGTTGGTTTCCCCTCTTTGTATATGCTGTCACCATATGTAATGAGGTAAATATTCTGTTCTGTCGGAGCAGCTGGGGTTGTCCACTCTTTTTCGGACCACTGTTCCATCAGCTCTTGAAATTTATTGATCACCTCGCCATCCCTTTTGCCATAAATGTCTTCAAGATGATGGGCAATCTGATCGATGAGTTCGTCTTTCATAGAAGTTCCCTCCCCTTTACTGTTTGTGTAAGAAAGCTTGCTTTATTTGAGTCCAGGAAAGCTCTGTTGTCTCGTTGACCATCAAATCCGCTTGTTCTAGATAGGATCCCACACCTACCGCATACATACCGCTCCCTTGGATCGACTGAACACCAACCTTTGCATCTTCGACCCCAATCGATTGCGCAGGATCCGCTTCCAGCGCTTCACATACGGTTAGGAAAATTTCCGGATCTGGTTTCGATTGCTTAATTTTAGCTACATCCGCACAGTAATCAAATAAGTGCTCGATTTCCAAGGCATGCAGGACGGTTTGGGCATTTTTCGATACTGAAGCTAACCCAACCGGAATGGATTCACTTCTAATCTCTTCAATAAGTTCCTTCATGCCAGGTAAAATGTCCTCTGGGGTGAGTTGTTGAATCAACTGTTTATAATACTCATTTTTCTGACTAGCTAAATCTTCTATTTCTGAATCCGTATAAGCATCTGACTGATTTCCATTGGCTAGAATCAGTGTGAGAGACTCGACTCGGCTTACACCTTTAAGGTTTTCATTGAAGTCTTCGTCAAAAGGAATTCCTAATTCATCGGCCAGCTGCTTCCAAGCTAAATAATGATAATGGGCGGTATCGGTTATCACCCCATCCAGATCAAAAACGACGGCTTCTATATGTTTTGATGTCATCGATTAAGTCCTTTCTTTGTGCAATTCATTATCCTTATGCAGGGGAATTTCAAGATGGTCGATTAACTGATAATGTTGCTTCCCGATTTCCATATCAATCGGGTCTCCCCCAACTTTTTCAATACATAACGTATTCTGATTCATCTCCACCGTAATTTCTCTGCCTTTATAATGGAGGGGTAGTTTAAAGGAAGACCATGCTTCAGGAAGTGTAGGATTCAGTTTAATCCCTTCCTGTTCAAACGATAAATTCAAGAAACTAAAGACGGCCAACCAGATGGAACCTAATGAGGCCGCATGAATCCCTTCATCTGAAGAGTGAGGGTTCGGTCCGAGATCAATTAAGCACGCTTCTTGAAACAGTTGGTAAGCCAGTTCCTCTTGATCACATCTCATCGCCAAAATGGAATGAATCGCTTTACTTAAGGAAGAATCATGGATCGTTTTATCTTCATAATAGCTAAAGTTCTTCTCCACGACCTCTTTAGAGAATAGATCTGGGAAGAGATACAACAGCATGACGACATCCGCTTGCTTTAAGATTTGCATCTCGTTTACTTCGCCTCTGGAGTAATCAAGCAGGATCGATTGGCTGCCTTGATTCTTTTTATACTTGGATAAGTCAATCGCAGGTTTTCCTAAAAACGTATCATCTTGGGGAATAAGCTGGTCAGCATTCTCTTTCGGTAAATACAAACGGTTCAGAAAATCTTTCGCTGACTTTCTAAATTCTTCATCCAGCTTATTGAACTTATCTAATACTTGCAGCGTTTGTTTTACAACATAATGGGCCATGTAATTTGTATAAGCATTATTATCAATAAACTCCGTATATTCATCTGGACCGATGACGTTTAAAAGGTGCAATTGTCCGTCGCGTTCTGAGGTGCGGCTCAGCCAAAACTTGCTCGTTTCTTCAAGCATCGTTAACCCTCTCGCTGCCATGAACTCCTCGTCACCCGTTACGTGATAATGATGAAGAACAGCATAGGCGATATCAGCGACAATATGATGCTCCGCTAAGGCTGAGGCCACTTTTTGCCGTTCGCCAGTTTTTATATTGATTGCAGCATAAGCTGGGGTCTCTTCCTTGCCCGTCCGTGCGCTCTCCCAAGGAAACTGGGCCCCTTCATGTCCATTTGCCTTCGCTCGCTCTCTGGCTTCTGGCAGCCTGTTATACCGGTATTCCAGCAATTGTTTAGCTGCCTTTGGATCATTATAAAGATGATAAGGTAAAATAAAGATTTCCGCATCCCAGAAAACGTGTCCTTTATAGCCTTCACCCGTTAATCCTTTGGCTGCCACACTGAGATTAGGGTTATGCTTTGGAGCCATAATCTCCAAGTGATATTGAGCAAA
Source organism: Halobacillus amylolyticus (assembly GCF_022921115.1). Classification (NCBI taxonomy): domain Bacteria; kingdom Bacillati; phylum Bacillota; class Bacilli; order Caryophanales; family Bacillaceae; genus Halobacillus; species Halobacillus amylolyticus. The sequence continues at coordinate 1,781,862 of NZ_CP095075.1, forward strand.
ATCAATCGCCTGCTGATCCATTGGGTTGCTGGAATGGATCTCAATTCGCCGCTCCTGCCAGAAATCCTCCCAGGCGTTTTCTGACTGTTGTAGAATCCGTTCATAGCCTTCTTCGGATAATTGTTTCACCTTTGCTAAGCCGATCTCAGTTAATCGATCGACCTTTTGATCAATACTCGTGTACACTGCATTGAGTTTTTCCATATGAAACGGTTCGTTTTTCTTTAATGCAGCTGTAGATTCACTTAAGAGCTGGCGGTTTTTTGCAAAAAAATGGACATCACAGCTCTTTGAATAGGTGCATGTTGAGAACAAGCCAATAGTTTGATGCGATCGTGTTGTTGTATACGTACCTTGCATATATGTTTCGTCATGGACTTGAACATGATCTTCCAGCACATGCTGACGGCCAAAGTTCGTTTGTTGCGCATCAATGCCTGTCCGCAATGTAATCGAGACGTCCCTATTCAAACTTTCAATACTCACTTTTGAAGCTAATACATGGACATCGTGTTTAGCTGCTAGTCTGCGAAACGTAAATTGCAGACGTAATCCATCTTCCCTTTCCCACACAACATCCTTCGTTAGTTCTCCTCTATCCATATGGAGTGTTCGGTCATAGGAAATTGTTTTTCCCTTCAATGAAGAAAAGACTTCTCCATCAATTTCTAGATCCATCCCCATGACATCTGGAAGGTTCACTAATTCCTCGGGGTCTTCTAAGCTTGAATTGTTATAAATGCCTGCGACAAATAATCCACGTTTTTGAATCGGGTAGTCTTCCTCATGCGTGCCCCGAATTCCCATGTATCCATTTCCGAGCGTCATGAGCGTCGCATATTTGTTTATTTTTTTGAGATCAAAATGGTCTTCGGAAAGCTTCAAATTCCTCATAAATAAATACTCTCTCCTATTTCAGCAGATCTGTATAACGATTCAACAAGTTTCTGAATTTCATATCCTTCTGCACCGTTTGCAATCCATTCTTCCTGCGATCCTAAGCATTTATGAATAAAAGAATGAATCGAAAGTCGTTCACGGTCATCTGTATCGGCAGGGCCTTTTTCAAACAGAGTTACGAGTTCACCATTCTCATCTGTATAAATTTCTAAAGGGTACAAGCTGGCCCCCGCTTGATCTCCCGCAAACTCAATATTCAGCTTTTTCGCTTGCTTCATATGAAGCGCAAAGGACGTGTCGATATGGATCAATCCACCGTTCTTAAGTTCAATCGAGCCGAACAGCGAATCTTCTACCTCATATTGATCAGGATTCCATGTGCCAAAAGAACCTTCTGATTTATACGGTCCAATCTTCTGAAACATGTTCGCCGTTACCTTTTTCACCTCTGGAAATCCCATGATAAAAAATGCGCTATCCAGCATATGTATACCTATATCGATTAAGGGGCCGCCCCCTTGAAGGTCTTTGCTAATAAAATTCCCCCAGCCCGGTACACCGGACCTTCTTAAGGCAGAGAGCTTGGTGTAATAGATGTCACCAAGCATCCCCTCTTGAACTTTGTTACGCAGAATAGCCGTTTCCTCTGAAAAACGATGTTGAAAGTTATAAGCTAGCACCAAGCCTTTCTCTTTCGCTAGGTCATTCATTTCTTTAGCCTCAGAAGCAGCTATACTCGGAGGTTTTTCACAAAGCACATGACAGTTCGCTTTCAGGGCTTCCATAACATGATGGTAATGATGTTTATTCGGTGTGCAAACACTGACGATATCCGGCTTTTCCGTACTCAGCATTTCTTCCAGATCCGTGTAGGCATGGGCAATTTGATTGCGCTCAGCGAATGAACAAGCCTTCTCTCCCCTTCTGTTCAGTACAGCAACGACTTCAACACCTTCATAACTCCGATAATTCGGAAGGTGTTTCGTCTCGGCTACATCCCCGCCACCAATGATCGCGACCCTCATTGTATTCAATGGATTCCCTCCTTCAACTATTCAGTAATGACTTTAGATAAGCGATCGATTGCTTATACGCGTCTTCCTGATGCTCGCCTCTGATCCGTCCCTCGATCGTTACATAGCCTGCATAGTTATCTTGACGAAGCTGAGCAAAGCATTCCTCGAAATCAATCGATCCAGTACCTGGCTGGTAGCGGTGGTTATCCGCGATATGAACATGTTCAATTAAGTCCCGATTGGTATGCAATGATCCGACGAGACTGTCCTCTTCAATGTTCATATGATAAAAGTCACCAATGATCTTTGTGTGCTGCAACCCATTCTCTTCAATATAGGCTCTAGCATCAGCAATCGTATTGATCATATGATCTTGGTAACGGTTTAAAGGTTCGAGAAAAATCGTCGTATCGGTTTCCTCGGCTGCTTTTTCTAAATGAAGCAGAGAGTCACTAACAGCTTTCCAGTCCCCTTCCTGGCTTCGCGGTGATTCCATTGGAGGTAAGCGATACGTAAACATTCCCCAGGCTGCTGGAACGACGATTCCTTTTCCTCCTACATATTGAAGAGCTTTTAAGATTTCTGTGATTTCCTTTAAGCCATTTTGACGTTTCTCTTCAGAGAAGTCACCTATCCAGCCATCATATCCGCCGCAAGCAGCATTGACGACAACGCCGGTTTCATCGATGGCGTTTTTAATTTCCTCTTTATGATCCACTAATAGCTTTCCGTCTATCTCAAACGCGTCAAAGCCAAGCTCTTTAATGTACTGAAATTTCTCACTGATTCCTTCAGGAAAAAAGCTCTGATTTTGCGTTGCGAGTTTCATAGTCTCCACCCTTTCTTTATCCGTGTTGGACTCCAAGCTTGATACTAAGATTTGGTGATTGATCGACATATTTCATATAAGCCTCTGCACTATCTTCAAAGCTTACAACCGGATCAATTATTTTTTCACAGTCCAGATGACCGTTCATGAGTAACTGCCAGCACGTTCGTTCGATCCGCTTCCGATCCCAGCGCGGATAATCACGATTCGGTTCACTCGCTACCCTTGAGAATACAAGGTTGGCATTGTTGAAATGGGCTTCCCGTCCAAAGTTAAGACCCTCTGGAAAAGGCTTAGCAAATGCGATATAGGAGATCGTGCCAGCATAACCGGTTCCTTTTAACGCATCCTGAAGGGCACTGCTGATCCCGCTTGTCTCAACCCAGGCATCTACACCCTGTTTATCCGTCAGCTTTTTCACTTCAAAACCCGCGTCGCAGCTAGTGGGATCCAGGCACACATCGGCCCCTCCTTCTCTAGCAATCTCTCTTCGATGTTCAATAGGATCAACACCTATTACTAAGCTGGCTCCCATCTTTTTCACTAGCTGAATCGCAATTTGGCCAATCGCTCCTAAGCCAGAAACAGCGACACAATCCCCTGGTCTAATATGCGCATCTCTCACTGCACCTAACGCAAACTGGGCAGGGTCATAACAAACTGCATTTTGCCACTTTCCATGCTCCGGCATTTTTAATAGTCTATGGTTGTTACTAGCATTCACAATCACATACTCAGAGATTGGTCCATACGTGCAAACCCGATCCCCTACCGAAACGTCCGTGACCTTATGGCCAATTTCTACGATTTCACCGACTATCATATTTCCTAGCTTGAACTCACCGAACACAATTCCTTTTTCCGAGGTATCTTCCCTTGGAACAAAGCTTCTCCACTCCTCTGAAAACTCTTCATCCATGAAAGGAGTAATTCCCCGAAAGTCCACTACCTCCGTGCCGTGTTTCGGAGCTGAAAATTCAACTTTAATTTTCACTTCTTCTTCCCCTAGATTAGGGGCCTCAACGTCCAGCAAGGCTGCTTCTCTTGGTTTTGTAGCGACAAGTGTTTTAATTTGTTCCTCTTTTGCAATCATCCTTTAACCCCTCCATCTGTTACATTTCCTTTAATTAAGTTCTCTGATATCGCATACATAATGACGACAGGCAGTGCGGTAATAATCGACGCGGCCATCATTCTTCCCCAAACGTAATCAGGGGTACTAAATAATGCATATAACCCTACAGGTAATGTGAAATTCTCTGCGCCCGAGAAGAAAATCGAAGCGAAGAGGAAGTCATTCCAAGCAACCATAAAGCAATAAACAAAAACGGAAACTATACCTGTGAAAGAGAGCGGAATGATGATGTAAAAAATTACTTTAACTCGATTTAATCCATCTATTTTTGCCGCTTCCTCTAAATCTTTAGGGATCGTTTCAAAATAACTATTCAACATCAATATGGCCGTTGGCAAAGTCTGAACAATCATTACGATAATGAGTGATGTTTTTGTATCGTAAAGACCCAGCCCGGCAATAACTTTAAACAATGGAACAACTAAAAGAATTCCTGAAAACATATAAACGGTGTAAAAGCTGGCATTGATCGCCAGGCGCCCTCTGAAGTTCAGCCTTGAAAGGGCATAAGCTCCAAATATAGCAATTCCGACAGAGATGACAGATGCTGTTACGGAAACGATAAAACTGTTCTGTAAATAATGAAGGTATGGAAAGATCGCTGGATTAAAGATGTCAATAAAGTGCTGGAGCGTCCAATCCTTCGGGAAGAAAGTCTGATTTCTTGAAATGGCTTCTTCAGAGCCTTTAAATGCCGTCATTAGCATGATAAAGAACGGAAATAAGCAAATGCATAATAGAACGATGACTCCTATATAGAAGGACGCTCTTCTGGCCATTTTCGATGATCTTGTCTTAACTGCTGGCATTTAAGTTCACCTTCTTCCTAATAGCAATAATTAATGTACTAATCACTAAGAATAGGATGACAGAAATCGCTGATGCTTTCCCTAAGTCATTAAAGGCAAATGCGGTTTCATATAAATAGACTCCTAGTACATTCACTTTATTTGTTAATAGATAGACGTCCTCAAACATATAGAACATCCAAATTGTTCTTAACGTGATCACCGTAAGCATGACCGGCATAATGGCAGGTAACGTAACCGCTTTAAACTTTTGCCAGACGTTCGCGCCATCCATTTCTGCCGCTTCATATAAAGTAGGTGATATCGTTTGAAGAATGGCTAAGAACGCGATAAAGGCGTAAGGAAAGTACCTCCAGATCGCAAATAGCACGACAAGAATGAAAGCGCTGGTCGGATCATCAAACCAGAGAGGAGGCTGATTGAAAAGATGTAAAATATCTCCACCAATGTAATTGATGATCCCGTATCCACTATTGAACATATATTTCCACACAAAGATCAGTGAAATGGACGGAGTGACATAAGATAAAATGATCAGCGAACGTGCAACCTTCCTAAATCGAAATGGGCGATTGAACAAGATCGCTACATAAAGACCCAGGCCTGTGCTACCCACTACCACCAACAGGGTGTATAGAAGAGTAATACCAAGTGATTTATAAAAATCAATATTTGTTAATGTTTCTATGTAGTTTTCAAACCCTACAAACTCTGCGGGAAATTCAGGGTTAATAGGCTGCTCAAAAAAACTAATATAGAAGTTTGAGAGCATGGGATAGCCAATTAACAATAGAATTAAAAGGGTGCTCGGTAATAATAAAATCAATGCTAATTTTCCATCTGACGTTTCTCGTTTGACCTTAAACAATATATGGACCACCTTTCTAAACAAGATTTAAAGTTTGGCTGCGGGAATAATGATCCGCAGCCAACCATTTCAGAAGAGACCACCCTTATTCAAGAACTTTCTCCAACTGTTCTTGGGCCGCTTCCATCCCTTCTTCCACACTCGCATCACCAACGGTTACTTGATTCACCATGATAGGAATCGCATTAGAACTTGAAATTTGGCCCATTTTCACAAAGTTCTTATTATCTACTAAACCGAATACTTGAATTTCATTAAAGGATTCGGCAATCTCAGTAGATAGATCACCAAAAGCGTTAATGACTTTGTTAGATTGATAGGCTTCACTTACTACGACACTCTTATGAACTGGCTGAGCACCACCTGGAGCCATGAGAATCCATTCTGTTGCATTTTCAGTTTTGGAAAGGAACTTCACAAACTTTTTCGCCGCTTCTTTCTTTTGCTCTTTTAGCCCAGTGGGAATCGTTAAAGAACTAACTGTTCCAAAGACAGCCTCTTGTTCTTTCTTCGGAATGGCGTACCCAAGGTTACTAGGATCACCTTGTGCATAAACAGCGGGTAAAATGTACGTAGAATAGATGGCCATTGGGGCTGTCCCATTCATGAATGCATCTCTTACCTCAGTTACACCATTTGAGCCTGGCATCGTATATTGCGACAATTTCTTATAATACTCCAAGGCTTCTTTCATCTCGGGAGTGTTAAGGGTGATTTCACCATTAGCATTTAAGATGTTAGCCTTATTGGATAGGGCAAACTGTGAGAAGGCTTGCTCTGACATTCCGGTCTCTACAGTTGGCATGGCAATCCCATACTTCTGATTGGCCTTGTCCGTAAATGCTTTCGCAACCTCTAGCAGCTCCTCCCAGTTCTGTGGTTCATCAAAACCTTTAGAAGCGAGCATTTCTTTGTTATACCATATACCTTGTACCCACCCGCTGATCGGGATGCCTCTAAAGCCTTCCCCGTCCTCAGTACGAACGAGTTTCAATGCCCCGTCAAAGTACTCATCTTTACCAATGTCACTAATGACGCTTTTCAAAGCTTCCGTATCGACAAGAGCATTTCTATCCAGCATCTTTGCGTGCTGCTGCCCCACCTCAATAACCTCTGGTAACTCGCTAGCTTGGGCTAGGGTAATGATTTTGGTCGATAGACTGCCCTCCTCAACAACTACTGGATCAATGGCGATGTTAGGATTAGCCTCTTCAAATTCCTCTATTAACCCGTTTACTACCTTTAGGCGTTCCTGCTCTACAGAAGTATGCATAAATTCAATTGTTACTTTCCCCCCTTTGATTGGCCGGTTTCACTAGAGCAGCCGATTAAAGCTGCTGAGAGTACAATGAACGCAAGTATTCCAAACAATTTTAGTTTCATGTGTCAGCCTCCTGAATAGTTTTTGCTGATTTTACCTCCGAGGAATCCATGTCCCTTTTTTCTATTGGACGCACTTTTAGGGACCGCTCCCAAAAACTTTCAAAAAATATGACAGCGTTACCATTTGTGAAGATCATAATATACATTTTGTTTTGCTGTCAACATAATCTTTCATTCAAAACCCTTATTTTACGCAAACTTAAACCATCATAACCCCTACCTAATCCGAAGTGTTTTTCCTTTTTTAAAAAATTTAGAAAAAATTTATTGAATGACATATTTTAATATATTTGATACTATAAAATGGAACCGGTACCAAATAAAGAGGTGAATGATGATGAATCCGACGATCTACGATATAGCAAAGGCTGCGAACGTGTCAAAGTCGACTGTATCTAGAGTATTAAATAATAACCCTAACATATCTGCTAAGAGTAAGGAGAAGGTACAAAAAGCGATCGAAGAATTGAACTACCAGCCAAGTAAAATTGCACGGGGACTTTCTTCGGGCTTCGATGCTATTCTTGTCGTTTCAAGGTCAACGACCACAACTAAAAACAACCCTTTCTTCTCTGAAATTCTTCACGTCATATCGAAGTTTTCTGACGAGGAAGATTATGATGTTATCCTTCAGACCTCCCAAAATGACGTGGAAGAAATCAAACGTTGTATAGCAAAAACTGCATCCAAAATTGTAAAGGGCATTATTATGCTAAGCTCCCCATCCGATGAAGATTACTTTAAGGAAATCGATAAGTTTAACATTCCGACGATTGTCATCGGGAAAGTTGTCGGGGAGTATCAAAACATATACTCTGTCGATACGAATAACTTTTTAGACAGCTATAACCTCGTCCAATATATGATCGACTTAGGGCATAAAGATGTTGCATGTCTGTATTCACCACAAGAATATCATGTGTCGATTGATCGATTAGAAGGCTATAAACAATGTCTTAAAGATAACAACCTCCCAGTTCGAGATGAGCTCATGATCAACTGTGGTTTTACAATGAACGAAGCTTACGAAAATTCCCAAAAGCTTTTCGATAATTACAGACTCCCGACAGCCATCTTTGCTACAGATGATCTGAAACTGCTGAGCTTATATAAGAGTTTAGATAAGCATGCCATTTCGACCCCCTCGGGTATTCTTGTTGGTGGCTACAGCAATACAGAGATTACATCTTTCCTATTCCCATCTATTATACAGATAGAAAACCCAACAAATGATCTTGGAGAAGTTGCGACAAAACACTTGTTTAAGATTATTAAAAACAACGATGTAACTGGCCGCAAGGTTATAATTCCTACAACAAGGACTGTCCAAGGCTCGAAATATAGAACGCAGTCGTTTCCGAAGTAGGATTGATCAGCTATATATATTACTGAACATTTTTATAAAGCCTTATTAAAAGCCTCCCAGGATATCCTTTTATTAGATACCTGTGAGGCTCCTATTTTTAAATTCCTTCTTATTATTCCGATCCTCCCGCGATTTCGTTTTATCCATACAGAAGGTTCTATACTTAGAAACACTGCGATATATGCAGATTTTCTTTACTAAAGTATTCTTCCCTGCCATTAAGTAATGTCTGGTGAACCTGCTGTCCCAGTCATACTAACTTTATCATAGAATGCATTTACGGTAAGCAGCTTCTAATCCTCCAAAAATAATGACCATAAATTAGGACGCCGTCTCACAGCCAGTGGATGGTAAGCCACTGCTGTCTGCTGTCTGATAACCTTTTTACATTGTGGACTTTGCCGCGCAACGATTATACGTCAACGTCGGTGTTTCAAAGAAAAGATTGGACCGCGCCATTACCTAAACAAAACATGAGAGAGGGTTGTTTGGCTTGAAGCTGTCGGTGAAGGTGTACCATACAGATTCGACGAGCGGCCTCTTTATCATATTTGCGAACGGTTTTCCTTTTAGATTAAATGTCACGTATAGATCATTCATTGTTAATCCAGCTTCATTGGCAGCCTGTTGTAATGCTTGTCTCGTCCCGCACACAAATGGATTTCCTTCCCGATCTTCACGTGCTTCCGGGTTATCAAGAATAATGATAATAGGCGCTTCCAGCAGGTCGCCTTCTCCCCATACCATTCTCGATCCGTGTTCATATTGGCCGAAAGTCCGTACATTTTATCTGGTTTTCAGAGGGAGGATCTTCCAGACAAAGCATGGTACAAAAATCAGGCAATGCTTTCTCCTCCTACATAAACTTTCTAACCTTAGGATATCCATTTGCAGCTTTTCTTACTAATGTAACAAGGTTGTACCTCCAAGTTCCTGTTTAATAAATCCCTAAATGGGAGAAAGTAAGAGAAACAAAAAGGAGATGCTTTTTATGAAGGAAAACGATAACCTTACCGCAGCAGGTACAAATATCGATGAGGTAAAAAGGAAAAATGCGCACTCTGGTATGTCATACAATGAAGCCAAAGAATTTATGGCTAAAACAACGCGGGGACATGGTACCGAAACTTATAGTGATACCAACATTGATGATGTTAAAAGAAAGAATCAACAGCTCAAAGGAAATCAGGAACAATAGAAATGGGATCCGCTGGTGAATTCAAACCAGCGGATTTTTTTATTTTTTCGTCATTTTTTCTTGAGCCATCTTGACCATTTCCTTGACCATATTTCCGCCAATTGGCCCTCCAACTTTTCCAGCTTGTTCTGAAGTGATTTGACCGTTATATCCTTTTTTTAATGGAATTCCTTGTTCTTTTGCGACCTCGTATTTTACGTCATTCGGGGTTGTCATGTTGGCATCATAGCCTTTTCCTTTCATGACCCGTGCTTTTAACAGATCTAAATCTTTTCGGGCTTCCGGAACTAATATTTTATTCCTCGCCATTTTATCGCCTCCTTCATCTGATATGATTTACTTAAAAAGGTGTTTTTATATAAAAAAGAAACCACCTTGTCGAACGGGGGCTTCTTCTTCATTTAAAATGTCGGTAAATGATCGAGGTTGTTGCTCTTGATGCCATCTGGCTCGCTTCGCAAAATATCGCGCCCGTATTTATGAAAAACGTCCACATGTGCCAGATGACCTTGCTTCGCTTCCTCTAAAGCGGAAACATAATCAAGCTCCCGCCCTTTGCTCGTTTGAACCGCAATGATGTCGTCTTCTTCGTTTTTTCGTACCGCTACAATCTCTTCTCGCCCATCAGCAGTAGTGTTCTGACTCTCTTGAGACGCCTGTTGTTCTCCGTCTTGCTTATACTGGTTATAAATTTGCTCAAAATCCGACAATGGTCGTCCCTCCTTCTCTGTTTATTCTTCTCTAAAAAGGGAAAAATATAGGTGGAAAACCCTTCTGCCGCTGCTTATTTTTTTAACTCGCGATAGCGGCTATTTTCCACCAGTGATTCCTTAATTAAATGGGTTCCTATAGAACCGATCCTTTTAAAATTAACTTCATTAAAGGCTGCTTATGTCAAACTCCTTCATCGCTTGACAAAAGCCTAATCTGCCAGTATGATCACTATCAATTCGAACTTATTTACGGAGAGATCAAGATGAAAATTTATGTTGATGCAGATGCTTGTCCAGTAAAAGATATTATTATTTCTGAAGGTACGAATGAGGATATTCCTGTTATCCTCGTCACTAGTTTTTCTCATTATTCTAATGCAGAACCACAATCAGGAGTGGAAACCATTTATGTTGATTCTGGCCCAGAAGCCGCAGATTATCGGATTATGAAGTTAGTAGAAATGGGAGACATCATTGTTACCCAAGATTATGGTCTTGCTTCGCTAGGCTTAGCAAAAGGGTGTACGGTCCTTCACCATAAAGGGTTTAGCTATACACAGGACAACATTGACCAATTATTACAAACACGTTATTTGAGTGCAATGGCACGAAAAAGCGGAAAGCGTACAAAGGGTCCAAAGCCATTCACTTTAGAAGATAAGGAGAATTTTAGGGGAGCTTTTAAAAAAGCCATTTCCCATTAAAAAATAATCGTCCAATTTCACTAGAAAAAAGTGAGTACATTATCAAAGCGGTAGATGTATTTCCCTTGTTGGGTTATAAACTTTAAGCCAATTTTCTGTTTCCGCCTTTATCCAACTTCCAAAGCGATCCAAGAATTTCAATATTTCTTCTGAATTTGATAAAGGGTTGATTGCGTACCAAAGCGCTGTTCTCATCTCTTGCTCTTTTTCAGGATAATGCTTCGAAAATAGTTTAAAGGCTGGGAATAGATCCCTTGTGTACGACTGTTCTTGAACAATGACAAGCGCAAGACCAGCCCTCACAATAATTCTCATGATTCATGAACAGCAATCCTTAATGTCCTCAATGTCGTCATTTCCCGTTAAATCATGCTTGGCTTTATCAATCAGAGATGTTAAATGAATGAGGTGTTCATTCGCCAAGGAGCTGTCGGGTTTATAATCAGGGAGCTTACTTATTAGGTTTTCACCAATACTAATAACCGTATGTATCCCCTTCATCTAAATTCAATATATGATTATTTATCGACACAGTATCATTACTTTCCCATTCAACATCAACGTTCTCTGTTCTTTCCTGATAATAGATTCGTTTTTTAAACCAAAGTGGTCCATTTAGTTCCCCCTTATTCCAAATGTGCCTGCTGCTCCTGCATCCCAACGGTAAAAATCAATTGTATAGTTATCATTAGGGGAATGTATTGTTTTAATTTGTTTATTCGCTCCCATTGAAGAAGCAAAAATCGATAATGAAAACGCTAGAAAAAGGACAATGGATAGTAACAAAGACAAAATGACCGTCAACGAATTTCCTAATTTTTCCAACCAATTCGTTTTATCTTTAAAACCTTTAATTCCTAAAATAAAAGCTATGATGGAAAATAGAAAGATAATGTAAATCGGTGGTGCGATTAACCAAGTGTTGTTTATATTTGAATACAAGGAATACAAAGAAATCCCTAAACAAAGTAGTAATAAATAAAATGACCATAAATTATATTTTATTTCCAAATTATACTCCTCCTTGATGAAATCACTTCTTCAATTCATGCTATTTCTATTGTCTACTACCGATTATTTCAAAACCATGTAATTAACTCAATCCTTGCTCCAACAAAAAAAGACACCTATCTTATTCCAGATAAGCGTCCGTTTGCGGAAATGAGAGATAACTTATGAGTTCTTACAATCAATCAACAAATATCGAAATCAAGAAACTGATTCCAAAGAGGCCAAATGCAATCTGAATGATTATGTACATTGTAAATTCAAAGGCTAAAAGTTTTCTTTGCTTTTTAGTTTTTTCCAAGTGTCGTAAAAAGAAACCAGCACTAATAATAAGTATTACGTAAGAAATTGCACGTAATACTTCTGCAAAAATGACCAAGGATATCAAATCCTCCCCCTTGAACTATATACCTACAATCTGATTCCCAATGGTCTGGACCTTATCTTCAATTTAGGCGCTAATACTGAACTGCGCTCCTTTAATGGAATAAAATAGTTACCTTTTATTTTTATCAAATTTGACCCAAGCATAAAAGATAACTATAGCAATGATAGGGAGAAAAGAAGGGATCCAATGATACTCTATTGGTAAAGGAAAAAATAGTATTCCTGATAGTATGATTACAGGAAGCACCCCTATAAACCATATTCTTACACGTTTATTTTTAAAGCTAAGTTCGAATGCCTCCATTACTCATTCCCCCTCTTGAAGTAACCTGCACCGATAGCTGTAAAAACAATAAGGCAGACTGAACATAGGCAGCTAGTTATTCAATTTTTGCGCCCCTTAAGACTCGATATCAAGATAATGTCCTACTTGTCTAGATTTGTAAGCTCAAATGATCGAACGACTTTTAAATAACTTTCTAACAATTCGTCATACTTTGGGGCATCAAAAGCAATATCAAAAGTGACTTCATACACATGACCGTCAACTTCCGTTAAAAACCAGTATTCTTCATAGCCATCAAATTCGACTCGAACGCCAGTCGTGAACACACCTGTTTCGAAACCTTCCTTTTCGTGTAAATACGTGATCGACCGAGCGTAGTCATGCTGATAGGCAACAAAATCACTAAGCTGCTTCGTTCGCATCTCCTCTTCCCGGTTTCTGGCATTTTCCTGCTTTGCGACGCGGACAATTAATTCCGAACTGTTTAAGCTAAAATGCTCTCTTTCTATGGATTCTTCATAAATCGTGTCAAACGTATAACGGTAGGTATGGAAGGTTGGAAATGAGTACCTGAAAGTGGCAGCTTCCGGTATTTCAAAGGAATAACCTACTTCGGGATAGCTCACTTTAAGATTCTCTGCAGGTTCATAGGACAATTGGGTAGGTTCATCTAGAACTGGGTTATTTTTAAACTCTTCCTCTTTGTATGTCATTGTTTTTACAGAAGCCAGCATAGGCTCAAACAGCTTTTCTTTCATTTTTGGGGGGATCGACAAGGTAGCTTGAACATAAGCCTTATCAAGTTTCCCAAACAATTCGTAATAAATGACGCCTTGTTCCGATTCGTGTTCAACCATATAGGTGAAAGGTTTGAGATCATAGTCTTTATTGGTGTAAACAGTAGGATCGCCCTCCAACCTCTCTATTGAATTATCTTTCATTTCTTCAATATGCTCTTCAGACTTTTCTTCTACCTTTTGCGTTACATCTTCCGTGATCTCTTGGATTTCAGCTTCTGTAAAATCCTCACCCAAAGAGAAATATTCTTGCATATAGACATAACTATTTTTATTCATCGGTCTAATATCAATCGTCGGCACTTCTTTTTGAAGACTTTCTGTAGTTGTCTCAAGTGTAAATTGAAATTCGTTTGCTGAGGGCTGATGCCAAAAAAACATTCTTTCTTCGGTCGTACTTATTACATATTTTGAAATCCTTTCGAAAGAATCATCAACCGTTAGCTGATAAGTATGTGGAGCTAACCAATTTCTTTTGTCCTGTGTATCCTGTTCTTGTTTGAACTCATAAGTTGTTATGGTTGTTTCATCATTCTCGCTAGTCTTTTCTGTGTCATCTGTTTCCACTTTCTCAGCTGTAGAACAAGCACATAGAAATAATAGTCCCAAAAAAATAAGTCTGGTCTTTTTCATAATTACACTCCTACACATATAGTCCTATTATTGTAACATCTCTCTCTAAACGTTGGTTAAAAGAAAGAGGCGACTATCTATTACTGGATAATCGCGCTCCGTTTGCTTAATCTACAACGTCTTTTATGTTCTTTTTACGTTAGAACCATTTTGAATACCACGTTGGAGTCCGAAACTCCAGGGTTGCTTACTATGTAAAATAACTTAATAGCCTATCAAAAGAATTAATCTCGGCATATGGTTTTAATACAGTATCATTCTTGATCATGTGAGGATTGAACCATATGCCGTTTATATTTGCATTTTGACAACCACCAATATCCTTTTCTATGTTATCTCCAACGAATAATGCAGATTCCGGTTGCACATCAAGCTTATTTAATGCTAATTCAAATATACGTTTGTCAGGTTTACTAAATCCAACTTCTTCAGAAATAATTATTATATCAAAACAACTATTTAAATTAGTATTCATTATTTTGGCTTTTTGTCTCTGAGTTGAGCCGTTTGTTATAACTGCAACTTTAACTTGCTTCTTTATAGCATTTACGACACTCATAGTACTTTGGCTTATAGTAAAACATTGAGGGAAATTATTATTCCAAAAATCCTGAATGTAATTGCGTGGCAATCTATATTTTGGTGGAAATTCATCAAAAAATGATTCCAAAACCTTGGTTTTATCACCATAGCCATAGCCTCTACTATCATATTCCTTGAATTTTTGCAGCATTTCATTTTTCACTGAATGCTTAACATCCCCATAACACTTTTCTAAAATAATTAAAAACATTTTATCTACTGCCTCATCCCTATCAAGTAAGGTATCATCTAAATCGAATAGCATTGCCTTATAACCTCTCAAATAACTTCACAGCCTTTCTCACATTGTTTAAATAATCTCTAGTTTGCACCAAGGAAGTTGTTCCACACTCTGTCCCTATACAGAAGGACCCGTTATTCGATAAACGCGACCGATTGTTTTACAATGCGCCCCTATCCCGATATAAAAACAACGTAAGTGCATTTAATAAAATGGTAACAATGACAAGTACTGTTGAAGCAACAGCTACACCACGCATTGTATCCATCAGAGCAGCCCAGTCTTCAATTTTTACCAAGTGAAGGTTATAAAAAATTTGTAAACATATTGCGATAGCGCAAGCGCTGAAACTGATAATAGAAAGAGCAATCCATTTCATATTCTTCTGTTTTTTATCTCCCGCAAGATTAATAATAGGAATTATCCAAGCTACTAACCCAAGTATCAAACTGCCGACGTTAAGCCAACCAGCATCAATCATATTTCATACCACCTTCATTTTTTCTTTCTGAATTTCCCCTCAACAATATGGCCCGATTCAAAAAGGACGCCTTGTTCAACAAGCGACCAATATCTATAAATTGGATTTAAGGATTTCCATCAGTTATGTAACTAACAAAGTACCCTACAAACATAAATATAAAAAAGCTAAAGAACATAAAAGTATTAGCCACAATTAGCCAACGTTTCTTCATAAGCGCCGCGAATACTATCCCAATTGGAGCAATAACAAAAGTCATCATCCATAGTTGACTTGGGATTTGAAAAACTATGTTCGGGATCCAAACAAGTACACAAATAAATAAACAAACCAAAGATAATACTTTAAACCTCTTTTTCTTACCCATCTTAACACTCCCCCTTTATTTACTAAGAAGAAAAGATTCATCTAAATTTACGTATGTACCTCATATAATTTAAGCCGCCATAAACCACTGTGACACTAATACCACTTATAAGAAAGCTAGAAAAATCATTCGAGAATATAACTATTTGCACAGTAAATAGTATAAAATTGGCTGAGATTAATTCAATAGCAGTTCTTTTCATAAATCCTGCATTCTTCTTTTCTAACCAACTTTGCCCCCCCAAGCAATTACACCTATGAATGGGACAAAAGCAGTGCCAACTAAAGACATAACCAAGCCTTTCTGCAATATTATGTAACAGGTATAAAACACAACTGCGGTTAAAACGAGATACATAATGACGTTTATAGGTGAGACCATAATTAACCCTTTGCTATTAATAAGATGGTACACCCTCTAATGATACGAAGGAATAAAGAGATTCGTTTCACCAAAGTACAAAATGGAAAGTCATCCTTATTCGCCCTACACATAAAGAAAGAGCACAATTCATTATTTCAGAATCGCGCCCGATTATGGAATTTTACAATTTTAGATATTAATAAAACTTGCTTATTTAAGGAACTAATCATTTTTCACTTAGTAGATATCAACGATTGAAAATAGTGCAAGGTTATAGGATCCACTTAAGTTGATGGCGTATTTTCTTGGGGGTATTTTTCCAAGTAATATTTAATCGTATCAGGAAAGCCATTTGATTGCTTCATATTTGATTGCATTTTTATAACCCTTACTTTTGTAGATTGTCCCATTTTGGGAAAGTCATCTAACGCAAAACGATCACCTAGCGAAAGTATGGGATCAACATCTTCAGTACTATCCTGATTAGTTACTATTCTTTTAAAATCGCTAACAGACCCACTCATGATCAGTTCGTCATTAAAATAGAATTCTAATTGAGTTTCTGGCCTTCTATTTTCCTTATCTGTAATAGTTATACTTGGATGATTACGCAAATCTGTTAATGCTTCTTGAATTATTCCTATGTCAACAGGCATCGCTGTAAATTCACCTACTCTATATTTTTCTTCGCTTTCAAACTTAATAAAAACGGGTGGTTTTTTTTCAGCTTTTTTAACTAAGGTGTCGGTGTACTCGATTACTTCAACAAGTTTTGCTGAAAAATCATATATACATTTTTCAAAAAGATGTTTAATACACATTTGCATAAACTCTACATGAGGCTCTAACCTTATGTTGTCAGGCATTCTTTCTATATCGCTTCTCACATGTTTCCACTTTTTAAATTGTAAAAGTGCATTTTTTGTAGAAAAGAGTCCTGAAGGGGCCTTCAAACTTCTTACATATGTGTGTAAAGGAAAGCCGTAATGAACGGCATAATTTCTCATTAAGTCCATAAAACGATAAGAGATAATAGAATCATATAAGCGACTGGTTTCCTTTTGAAAATCAATTCTGTATTTCTTCCCAAGCGCCTTGCCTAGCTCTTTTTCTCCGTAATCTATAAACATGCCAGCAGAAGTTAGATAATTTATTAATAGGCGATTTCCTTCTAACACAGCAGATTCATCATTTGATTTAGCATTACCTTTTTTTACCGAAGCCATATACTGAAGAAAAGAATTACTGTTACTTTCTGCTAAGGTAAAAATTTGTTTTAATCGAACATAGTATCTCATGAATTCTATATTCTTTATATGTTTATCATACTCAGCCTTTGGAAAATGCTCAATAATAGTTATTTGATGCTTTCCATTAATATATTCCCTATAGCCAAACCCAAATTGCAATTGACCCCTCTCCTTTAGCTTTCTTTTATAGTACCAAATCTTTAATTATAGTTATTAAACAATATGGCCCTTATATGCGATATTAGCGCTATTCCTTATTAAAGAACAGTTAGCAATAGGTAAGCGTTTGATGTTATCTCCGGCTTTTCCCCTGCTCCACACCGAACGTGCTAGTTTCCCAGCATTCGGCGCTCCATCTAACGATATGTACTAGATTATAAGTTCCTTGTTACTCTTCGAGACGGGATGATTCAATTTGATCCAGCTCACATACCTTTCGGTATTGGTTGATCTTCTCGAGCTTAAATTGATTAACCCCTAACTTGTAGAGGAAAAACTTAATCCTTTTAGCATCCTTCATATGAATTAATTGATGAACATCTTCATGGAGGATTCGAAGGTTACGGAACTGGTCGCTTCCTCCAAGATGTTTCGGTATGTAATGGTGACAATGGACATTATAGGAGTACAAGTATTGTCCTGTAATTTCACATTTCCCCATCTTCATACTGTATCGACTAATCCTGTTATCCAAGTATTCAACACTTCGATTTGGTAGGGTAGCCTTCATTAAGAAACTAACTTCCTTTTGAATATCGGGTCGCAGTTTCTTATACAAGTTTTCCCTACCCTTCTTTGTATAAAGCGAAAGCTTTGGACTGAAGTTCATAGTATTGACCGTTTTAACACCGCCAATGGGAAAAAGATACATATCTCTTATTCTAAACGTTTTCGTCCCTAAGCTAAAAAGCTTTTTATAAATCGGGGGTGGATTAAATGGATGCTCCTGTTTTCCAACTGGTCGAAGACGGTTATACAGGAATGGTTTAAGATCGAATGCAAGACGTGAGAACTCCAGGTTTACATGTGTCGCTCGGTTGAAGTAGTGATGGATTCCTAAAACAAAACTATTATAACGGTGTACATTTTCGGCGGTTGGAGAAGCCTTCATTCTTCGAATGAGTTTTTTGGCTTCCTGTTTCATTTTTTCTCTTTTTGAAGAAATGATGCCTGTATGTGCCACCCGTTTCTTACCCTTTTTATTCGCACGAATAGTGAAACCTAAGAACTCAGATTCTCGTTTTCTCAAGTTTACAATTTGAGATTTCTCAGGAGAGATGTCCAGCTTTAAGCGCTCTTTTAAGTAAAGTCGTACCGCATGGTACCACCGTTGAGCAATCTTTCCATCTCGACATAGGATTTTGAAATCATCGGCGTACCTAACCAAGTATCCCTCTTTCAAATTTGTTCGTTTTCTAGCCTGCCTTTTAGAATCATCAGAACTGTATGATTTGGTAAGAGGAAATACCTCCCATTGGCCTGCAACCCATTGGTCCAGGTCATTTAAAACCACGTTTGATAGTAGAGGGGATAAAATTCCACCTTGCGGGGATCCTTTCTCTGGTACGCCTTCTCCATCAATTTCTGACTTTATCATTTTCGAGATACAAGTAAGAACCTTGCGGTCATGAATACCCATATTCCAAAGCTGTTTATTTAACAATGAGTGATTTACATTATCAAAGAAGCTCTTAATATCTATATCAACCACAAAATGAAATTGCGCTTGATTAATCAAGTATTGTATCCTAGCCATAGCATGATGAGCAGACCGGAGAGGTCTGAACCCGTAGCTATGCTTGAAAAACTGAGATTCTACAATAGGTTCGAGAACTTGTTTGAAACATTGTTGGATGATTCTATCCAAGATACATGGAATCCCAAGAGGTCTCCATTTACCATTTTCTTTTTCAGTCCATTCTCTGCGAACTTTCTTCGGGTGATAATTTCTTAGTTTGGTCCGTACTTCTGTAACGAGTTCATTTTCTGATAGTTCTTTCATGTCGTCGATGGTTTTCCCATCGGTACCTGGTGTTTTAGAACCTTTATTGGTTTTTATCATGCGAAAAGCGAGGAGGATGTTTTCTCTTGATATGATGGTGTCATAGAGATGAGAAAATACTTGTACTCGGCTCGCTTTTTCGTATAGTTCTGTAAATGTCTCCGTCATATTGTAATAATCCCAGTTTCGTAACGTTGGCACTGTGGCATCCCTCCTTATGGAGTAATGTTCCCACGTTCCTACCCGATCGGTGCCATTCACATTAGGAAAATAATCGTTTCATTCATTAGACTTGGGGTTGTTCCTCCACTCCCGTTACAGGAGGTTCATCAGTCATACCCCTACCCTCACAAGGATAAATGCTTTTCAGCATAACTTTATAGCAAACGTTTCGGGTGACAGCCCTTGATTCAACGTTCCTTGCTTTCCAAGTCCCTTACAACGTAGCTATCCTTACTAACATAGGTGCTTCCTTTAAGCCTGTGAGCTAGATACCGCCATGGTTCGGTATAGCGTCTTTCAGAGGGCGCAATTTTACTCCACACCACTCACCCCATCGTGAGATGGGACATAAGTTTCCTTATGTTCGAATCTTTAGACCCTTACATTCGGAAGTTCGTCAGTTCCTATTTCAAAGAACTATTCTCACCTTATCCAGTTTTTCAGCCGTGCGGCATATCCGTTAGCATACCTTTTCATAAGAATGGCTTCAGCCTTCGTTCTGCCGAATCCACCTGTGCTTCATACCCTAAGACCTGTCAGCCTTAACGCATGCAGGAGTATTGACGGGATGGTTTCAGGAAACATGGTTCCGTCATTCCCATCCTCCGTTGCAAAGTTGAAATTTTAAATGCTTAAAACTTCCTGTATTTTCACGCTGAAAAGCGTTTATAACAGAACTTGTCGCGCGCGCCCGATTGCTTAAGATGCTTGACTAACGCTTTAGTGAAAGAAGGAGAAAATATTAAAAGGCTTTTGTAATCATAGGTTTACTATCAGTTTGAAAAAGTGAATTTATTACTTTTATATAACTTACATCTGAAATCTCCATCAATCCCCATTTTAAATAGGAATTAGCATTATCGACTCCCATCACCAAAGAAGAAAACACTGCTATATTCATTCTTAATTCTACATCGGCTGGGCCATCTTCTTTTATGTCTACAATTCTTCCTCCTTTAATGTCCAAAATAAAGGGCAAAGAATTAATGGGAAAGAAATCATCTTCAATTGCAAGTTTAACTGAAATTGTAATACTAGGGTTAAAAATGTGATTGCTTTCCTTAAGTTCTTCAAAAAAGCCAGAACAATTAATAATCCTATACATTATCCCGGTTCCCACATTTGCGATGTGTTTATAGTCAGGGGAGGAAGTAAAATCAACCATTGTTGTTTCTCCACTTTCTGGAGAGTCTAAAAAATGTAAAATTTCGTCAAAATTAGAGTTAATTATTACTCGCTTAATTTGATCTGATTGACTATTGAGGAAAGTTGAAAACTCTCTTATCACATCTGGAGACTCAAAGAACAGTTCGTGAATATGCAAATCTTTTTCCTTGATACTATACACAAAATAACCCTTAACTTCTCCCTCGATTACATAACCAATTACCCTACCAAACCAAAAAGGTCTATTCAATTCTCTTTCAAAAGGAAATCTCTTCGTCATACCGTGCGTTCGGGAATAAACCCTATTATAACAATCAAGAATTTGTCCTCTTTCATCAACAGTTAACTCCACCAAGTGGCTCTTTTCTTTATAGTTAGGAAACTCATTTGGATCTAAGTAGAATTGATAGTTCTTTGTACCGATACCAAATCCCATTTTTTTATAGAAACTAACTTTAAATGGGTTTAACATAACAAGATTGACTTTTGCGTCTGAATTTAAATTTAAAAAATACTGCAATAATTGATAAGCATTTTTTTCTTTCTTATGTAACATATCAACAGCCAACATTCCGACTCCTCCAACGCGTATGGGAGTTGAGGAATAATTCATTTCAAAATCAAAAGTCCTCATACCTGCTAATAAATTCTTGTCTTTAAATACGCCATATAAATTTTCTTTTGTGGTTTCTTCAATGTGGTTTTCGAGTCATTTATCAGCATTTAAGCCTTCGAATGCTGAATTTGCTATTTTATTAAACTTTTCATAATCGCTTCCAGTTATCTTTCTAATATGTTTTTCCATCGAAACCTCCAAAATAATTTCTTATTCAATTCTTGCGCCCGATAATTGAACAGTCATTTATACCTATTCTTGTCGCATTCTATAGCTTTCTTGTGGGCATCCTCGATGGAAAGATGATAGAAATCTGGTTCTTCGGATTGCTTTGTTTTAGTTACAGAATAAATAGAATCCGATTTTTGCTCCATCTCGTAATTTAGATATCGAATACTTTCCCATACTTCATTTTCATAAGGTCTATCTCCCGGAAATGGCACTGGGTGATATCCTCTATAAGGTTTAAAGTAAATTTTGTTATTCTCACAATTACTCTTGGTCGTTTCGTATCTTTTTACTGTATAAGCCTTTCCTCCATTAAATTGTATAGTGTCACCAACACCAATTACATCAAATTTCCCTTTTTTTAGTAAGTTACTTTTTAACTTACGAAACACGTCACTGCTCCTTCTGTTCATCCTGTTCAACTCTTCTTCCCTACTTCACCAAGAATCACAATGGACTGCTGACGGCCCATCTTGTTCAATTCTTGCGCCCGTTAATTGAATAACACATCAATTTTAATCAATCGGAAAAATGTACACTAAATAATTTAAATAATTCTCTAATCCTATATTTTTAGCAATTATATTAGAAGGCTTATTTGTCTCCTCACAATCCCAATATGGAATCATACCCTTACTCACACAATCTTTCACAACATAGTGGGCTGCTTTCTGACCTAATTTATTCCCCTGATGATCCTCTATTGTTTCTATATCTATACCGTGGACATTTTCAGCTAAAAAACCTGTAAAACATAAACTCACAATCTTATTTTGGCAGGCAATACAGTAACCAATACCCTTACGAAAAAAATCCTCAGGAGAAGACCAGAATTCTGATATTTTTGAGCGTAAAAATCCTATGTTTTCAAGTGAATTGTACTTATTCTCAAAAAGTTCTTTGTTGATTTTTAATACGTTATAATCCCCTTTAATTGAAGGTTCATTATTCTCTTTATAATGACCTTTTTCCAACTTATAAACAATTTGATTAGATTTCTGCACGTGACGATGTTCAAAGATCCTCTCTATCGTCTTATCCCATCCTGAATGATTGCCAATGGCTATAAAATTATTTAATCTCAACTTCTTTGATTCAGGGAAAATTACCTTATCAATGAATTCATTTATATGGTTATTAAATACCTCATTTTCCTCATCTCCAATAAAGAAAAAACCATCATTATTGCCCAACCAGATAAGTCCTGTTTTAGGAGAATGGATATGATCTACAAAAATTCGCCCCGGGTTATTACCTTCTATTACCGCTTTAACTTCTAAATGTCCCGCATCATTTATTAACTTTTCGCATTTATAGAATTTAGTTTTATCAAGTTCACGAATCATTTTTAACCCTCCTACCGAAATAACATTGTAACTTAAATCCATCCAGACTTTTCCAACATTTATGCTTGGCTATCACAACTAATGATAACCACTGTGGAGCTATCGCCCCCTATACTGGTTCATCTATTGACTCATAAAAATTCTAGACTTAGTCCTACATAAATTAAAACTGAAACAACCGCAAAGCCAGAAAAGAATAATCCTTTCTGAAACTTTGTCCAATTTTTCATCCACCCCCAACGTTTTCGATCTACATCCAACCAAAAGAAATCGAATAATACTGCTAATATCACAATCAATAAAGCTGCGAAGGTACCCAAAGAACAGTCCTCCACTTTTATTCTTATTTTAACTATACCATTATTAAACCAAATAATTCCAAGTGAATTGAGTAGTCTTTTTATTGAGTTATCTCGAAATCAAGTCTTCAAGATAATGGCCCTTAAATGTAAAAAGGACGCGTTATTCGAGAACCGCGCCCCTTATCATGAAGACTCGACTTCAAAATAATATTAAAACGATCTTCCATTTTTGCCCCCTTTAACGGAAGACTCGAAATCAAGGTATGTAATTTAATATTTCTTTTTTGTTCTATTTTGAAATAAGTCTATAGCTCATACATTTGATTAAGATATCAGAGTTATGAACCCTGTAAGTTAAGCCTTACTAAGCTTTACATTACACCCGAATCAATCACCAATTTGGGTGGAGACGTTGTAAGTTTCACATTTACGCCCAGCGGTACACCATAATTTGGCTGGCAATGACCAAAGGGAAAATTCTCAACAACAGGAAAAGGAGAACTAGCGAAGAAGTTTTTAAGCACTTTTCTTAATTTCAATTCTTCGTCCGAATCCACTTGGAAGTTACCTAAGACTACACCTTGAACCTCATCGAACACCCCTGCCTGTTTGAGATGAGTAAGCTTCAAATCCACAAGAAACGCTGGTTCTGCAACTTCCTCTATTAGTAGGATTGCTCCATTTGTATCTACTTGATAAGGTGTGCCCAATCCATTAGTTAGCAGTGTTAAATTCCCTCCCACTAATTGCCCTTCTCCTGTACCATGAGCTAGCGTGTTGAGAGACGATTTATGAGAATCATAGGTCATAAATTCTCTTGTGAACAGAGATGAAAACGAGCATTCCGTCTCCATCGTTCTTTGTTCGTCATTCAGATCGGATGCCACCATCGGACCGTGGAAGGTAACCATTTCACTTGATTTCTGAATGGCATTAAGCAGATATGTAATGTCGCTGTACCCCCAAAATATTTTAGGATTACTTTGTATCTTTTCGTAATCAATCATATCAGCAATTTTTGCTGTCCCAAATCCTCCATTTGCGCAAAAAATTCCACGGATAGTAGGATCACAAAAAGCCTCATATAAGTCAGTAAGTCGCTTTCGATCGACAGTTGCAAGATCTTCCTCAATATCGAACACGTGTCGTCCAATGACCACATCTAGCCCCATTTCTTCTAATACACGTTTTCCCTGAATCAGGTGCTCTCTGTCTGGTGGCCCGGCCGGTGCAATAACTGCTACCCGATCACCCTCTTTTAAAGCAAGTGGTTTAATCATAAGCTTTCCTCACTTTCCTTAGTTCTGAAATTTGAATGTTGTTGTCGGACTATTTCAGCGTGAAATAATTTATTAAATAATAGTTCCCTTTATTGAAAACGTAATTTCAAGATAATAAAATAAGTATTTCTTACGATAAACTCACACTATTTCCATGGAAGAGAATCGTATTCGCCTTCCCACAAAGGAAATTTAAGACGATTAGAGAATTCACCTTCGTATCCAATTAAGTATAAAAGAAGCATTTCAGTATAATACAATCCCAACTGATTTATTAAGAACTTATCATGTATAAAGTAACTATCTATACTTGAATTACGTTTTGGATGAGCTATATGATTTCTGTAATTTACTAGTAAATGGGGGCCGGAATCAAAATGAGTACTGAATTTCTTATGTTCACCACTGAGAACAGTTTTTATTGAAATTTCATCTAATATAGTTTCTAGATTTATTTGAAAATTGTTTTTATCGAACTTTGATTTACTAATGATTTGCTGTGTCTGTTGGGTTAGTAAAACAAAAGATAGTTTTTCTAAAGCAATTTGGGAATTGATTGTTTTATTCTCTATAAATGTTGCGTTTAATGATTCAACATACCAGTGTATAGTTTCTTTTATAGTTCTCCTTAAAAACTTGTCCTTAAACCTAGAAGCAAAATTTTGAAACAGACTTTCAATAACTTTGCCTTTTTGCTTAGGAAACCAGTTAGGAATTTCTCCATAGGGGCTCATTAAAGGTACTGAAAATTCCTTGTGTACCTCCCCCTCTTTGTTCTTGCAAATTTTTATTAGCATACCTATATGCCTACCTGCACACAGTGTAAAAATCCATACAAGTATCTCTTCTACATCAGTAACGTCTGATTTCTTAAACTTACTCCCATCTTTTTTGTCAATTTTTATAATGTGGGTAATACCGTGTCCATTACTATCCTTTAAGTTCGAAAAGATCCTCTTATCTTTATAATCATGACGATGTTGCAATTCTATGTTCCAGTTTTCATGTTCTATAGTAACTCCACCTCGATAGTGAAAGTTATCTTTTGTGATGTTGTCACCGAGATATTTTACGAAATTATTTACATGAATGTAGTAGCTGTCCATATAAAAATCTTTATCATCCTGTAATTTGTATAACACTATACCTTTAGCAACATGATTATTTTGAACAGAATCTAAACTTGCTTTAGTTGGTATCATCCCAGGAACTTCTAAAATGATTTCTTTCTTATCCATGAGTGATAGAATATCTACTTTTTCAGTTTTTCCAAAAAATCTTATAGCTGGTTTTGAATAAAAGTTAAACTCAACAGTTCCGTTTAGTTGGATTAACTGACTATCACTTATTAAACTGTAATTACCTTCATAATTTGTAAATTTCTCATCAACATTAAAAAATCTAGAACCAATAGCTCTAGTTGAATTCAAATTATCACTTCCTTAATAAGAAAACATAAAAAGCACGCCCTCTAAAGAGCGTACTAACTAAAAGTATTTGCTATATAAATCCTGCCTCAACTTACCACTAAGTTGGGCATATATTTTCGTAGTCTCACTCTTCTCATGACCAAGTAAACTCGACTAGATATACGCTTAATGATGTATCTCATAAGGTCGATACTCATCCTTCTTTTAGGCTTTCTCTCCGTTATAAATAAGCAGGGATCATGGTCATCACGTTCGTCTACGTAACGCTTCAACCAAAGGGAGCAACGAGTATTGAAGTACACTTCCCGTTCCTTATCCCCTTTTCCATGTACAATAACAGAGTTTGTGGTGAAGTTAATATCATTACGATTAAGCTTTACAACTTCTCCAATGCGACAACCGGTTGAATAAATGAATTCAAATAATGCGTTTTCCATAGAGTTTTGGCAAGCTTCTCTAAGGTGTTCAATTTCGAGTTCGGAAAGAAACTTTGGAATTCTCTTCCCTAGCTTTGGTTTTTTCAACTTAGCTGCAGGATTTTTATGAATGAATCCCTCATCAAATGTCCATTTGAATATAGATCGAATACACCGAACGCGGTGCCCTAAACTGGAGGGCTTTAAATGGTTTCCTAACTCAATAAGATAACCTTTTAACTGGTCTGTAGTTATGTCATTCATAAGCACATCACCAAAATAGCCTAGTAACAGGTTGTACTGAAAACCATACGTTTTCAAGGTTTGAGGTGAATAGCCCTCAATCTTTTTATCAAGTTGGTATTTCTCCCAAGCTTCTGATAATAACATTTCGCTTCACTCTCCTAAGGTTATGAACCAAGTAATCTTGATTCTATTATTATCAGGAGGAGTAAATTTCATACTAGAGTTATTCAACAATCTAATAGTTTCACTTAATTTGTAAAGCTAAGAGTCGTTGGTACACTTGAAACGGGCTGCTCTCTCTAATCTGAACTGCACCTCGTTTGTTTAACTTTCAAAAGTTTAAAACGGCAGCTTATTGGCTACCAAGTATCTCCGCCAGAAGGGGGTGGCCATTCTCCTATTATTCGTCGGGTTGATGCTACCTGACCAGTATGATAACTATTGTGGTTTACAAGCATGACTAAAAAGTCACCACGAGTACCTTCGGATTTCCCGAATCCCCGTTCCTCCAGTTCCTTTTTTGCTTCGTTTTCAGCTTCCTTTAACCCTTCACTGAACTTAAAAACAGCGTCATTCCACTCGGTTTCATTTGATGGAGATGTTCCACCGGGCCAAGATTCTTCTGCATGATCTGGGAAATTGGGTACCGTTCCTTTAAGGTAATCAAGAATAAAGTCCTGCCAAAAAATCATATGATTGAGAATTTGCCAAACCGAATGCGGACATTCCTCTGGTTTTTTACCAACCACTTCCCACTGTAAACCCTCAAAGACCGATAGGGGATCAACATGGGCGTCTTCTCCATGTAGTCCATTTTGAAAGAAATAAGATGACAAAAATAACCCTCCCTATCATTATTGAATAAAGTTTTTATTCGGGTACCGCGCCTCGTTTGTTGAACTGCTAAGGTGCTACAAGTTCCACTTTTATTCTGTCAGGGTCTTCAAAATAAACAGCAAGCGCAAATCCTTTATTCCGGAAATGCTCTCCTTATACGGAAGACTCGATTTCAAGATAATCTTAAATACATAGCCATTTGCTGTTTTGCTTTCCTAATTTGGAATATCAACAAACTCCTATTAGCTGGTATTCCGGAATAGTGTATTTACAACACCTCTGTTACAATTCCTTCTTCAACTCCAAATTGGATAAGGCCTTCGTAAGGGTCACCAGGAATGTCTAACAGTGTACAAAATGCTGGTTCGGTCTTGTATCCTTGCATTTTAAGATTTATCACTTTCTCTTTAAGAATGGGGTCTTTTTTTAATAGTTTGTATTCTATTAACATATGGAGATATGCATTTTGTTTCTGTACAGGTTGAGATTGACCAAACAACTCAAACTCAAAATTACTGAAGAAAAAATTTGCTTTAACGACCTGGTTACCTCTTATAGTTGCTCTTTTCAGCGTGAAATTGTCTTTATTATTGTATAGAGTTTGTAGCCGTTCTTCAAAATGATCTAAATCTTGTACTTCCATAACAATGTCTAGGTCTGATCCTACTACATCTATACCGATGGGCAGAGTTCCGCATAGAACTGGATTGTATGTACTTAAGTCATTACAAATATCCAGTTCCTTGATTGCTGCATAAGCTTTTTGCTGCTTTTTACTTCCCATTTTCATCCCCTCAAATAAATTAATCAATGCAGCACCTTCCTCACTTGAAGATATAACCTTTAGGCCGTTTCTTGTTCCAGAAAAGTTAGCAATAGGTAAGCGTTTGATGTTATCTCCGGCTTTTCCCCTGCTCCACACCGAACGTGCTAGTTTCCCAGCATTCGGCGCTCCATCTAACGATATGTACTAGATTATAAGTTCCTTGTTACTCTTCGAGACGGGATGATTCAATTTGATCCAGCTCACATACCTTTCGGTATTGGTTGATCTTCTCGAGCTTAAATTGATTAACCCCTAACTTGTAGAGGAAAAACTTAATCCTTTTAGCATCCTTCATATGAATTAATTGATGAACATCTTCATGGAGGATTCGAAGGTTACGGAACTGGTCGCTTCCTCCAAGATGTTTCGGTATGTAATGGTGACAATGGACATTATAGGAGTACAAGTATTGTCCTGTAATTTCACATTTCCCCATCTTCATACTGTATCGACTAATCCTGTTATCCAAGTATTCAACACTTCGATTTGGTAGGGTAGCCTTCATTAAGAAACTAACTTCCTTTTGAATATCGGGTCGCAGTTTCTTATACAAGTTTTCCCTACCCTTCTTTGTATAAAGCGAAAGCTTTGGACTGAAGTTCATAGTATTGACCGTTTTAACACCGCCAATGGGAAAAAGATACATATCTCTTATTCTAAACGTTTTCGTCCCTAAGCTAAAAAGCTTTTTATAAATCGGGGGTGGATTAAATGGATGCTCCTGTTTTCCAACTGGTCGAAGACGGTTATACAGGAATGGTTTAAGATCGAATGCAAGACGTGAGAACTCCAGGTTTACATGTGTCGCTCGGTTGAAGTAGTGATGGATTCCTAAAACAAAACTATTATAACGGTGTACATTTTCGGCGGTTGGAGAAGCCTTCATTCTTCGAATGAGTTTTTTGGCTTCCTGTTTCATTTTTTCTCTTTTTGAAGAAATGATGCCTGTATGTGCCACCCGTTTCTTACCCTTTTTATTCGCACGAATAGTGAAACCTAAGAACTCAGATTCTCGTTTTCTCAAGTTTACAATTTGAGATTTCTCAGGAGAGATGTCCAGCTTTAAGCGCTCTTTTAAGTAAAGTCGTACCGCATGGTACCACCGTTGAGCAATCTTTCCATCTCGACATAGGATTTTGAAATCATCGGCGTACCTAACCAAGTATCCCTCTTTCAAATTTGTTCGTTTTCTAGCCTGCCTTTTAGAATCATCAGAACTGTATGATTTGGTAAGAGGAAATACCTCCCATTGGCCTGCAACCCATTGGTCCAGGTCATTTAAAACCACGTTTGATAGTAGAGGGGATAAAATTCCACCTTGCGGGGATCCTTTCTCTGGTACGCCTTCTCCATCAATTTCTGACTTTATCATTTTCGAGATACAAGTAAGAACCTTGCGGTCATGAATACCCATATTCCAAAGCTGTTTATTTAACAATGAGTGATTTACATTATCAAAGAAGCTCTTAATATCTATATCAACCACAAAATGAAATTGCGCTTGATTAATCAAGTATTGTATCCTAGCCATAGCATGATGAGCAGACCGGAGAGGTCTGAACCCGTAGCTATGCTTGAAAAACTGAGATTCTACAATAGGTTCGAGAACTTGTTTGAAACATTGTTGGATGATTCTATCCAAGATACATGGAATCCCAAGAGGTCTCCATTTACCATTTTCTTTTTCAGTCCATTCTCTGCGAACTTTCTTCGGGTGATAATTTCTTAGTTTGGTCCGTACTTCTGTAACGAGTTCATTTTCTGATAGTTCTTTCATGTCGTCGATGGTTTTCCCATCGGTACCTGGTGTTTTAGAACCTTTATTGGTTTTTATCATGCGAAAAGCGAGGAGGATGTTTTCTCTTGATATGATGGTGTCATAGAGATGAGAAAATACTTGTACTCGGCTCGCTTTTTCGTATAGTTCTGTAAATGTCTCCGTCATATTGTAATAATCCCAGTTTCGTAACGTTGGCACTGTGGCATCCCTCCTTATGGAGTAATGTTCCCACGTTCCTACCCGATCGGTGCCATTCACATTAGGAAAATAATCGTTTCATTCATTAGACTTGGGGTTGTTCCTCCACTCCCGTTACAGGAGGTTCATCAGTCATACCCCTACCCTCACAAGGATAAATGCTTTTCAGCATAACTTTATAGCAAACGTTTCGGGTGACAGCCCTTGATTCAACGTTCCTTGCTTTCCAAGTCCCTTACAACGTAGCTATCCTTACTAACATAGGTGCTTCCTTTAAGCCTGTGAGCTAGATACCGCCATGGTTCGGTATAGCGTCTTTCAGAGGGCGCAATTTTACTCCACACCACTCACCCCATCGTGAGATGGGACATAAGTTTCCTTATGTTCGAATCTTTAGACCCTTACATTCGGAAGTTCGTCAGTTCCTATTTCAAAGAACTATTCTCACCTTATCCAGTTTTTCAGCCGTGCGGCATATCCGTTAGCATACCTTTTCATAAGAATGGCTTCAGCCTTCGTTCTGCCGAATCCACCTGTGCTTCATACCCTAAGACCTGTCAGCCTTAACGCATGCAGGAGTATTGACGGGATGGTTTCAGGAAACATGGTTCCGTCATTCCCATCCTCCGTTGCAAAGTTGAAATTTTAAATGCTTAAAACTTCCTGTATTTTCACGCTGAAAAGCGTTTATAACAGAACTTGTCGCGCGCGCCCGATTGCTTAACAGGCTCATTGTATTTTATATTCACATAAAAACCGTTCCACACTTGGATACTTTTCACCCAAGCTTGTTATATTAAATCCATAATTCTCATAAAACTCTACTGCGTCCAAATCCGTTTCAGCAAAAATACTACTTAATAAGTGTTTATCGCAAACGAAGTCAATCATTTTACTACCTATCTTACTTCCTCTTTCAAGTGGAGAGACAGCAATATGTTTAATTTCACAAATGTTTGCACTAACAAAGTCAATACCAATACATCCAACTATCACTCCATTGAGTTCAATTACATACAACTTTCTATTAGTTGATTGAATGTACTTTTCATATTCTTGTTCAATTCTTTTTTCAGAAGTGGCATGGGATAACAGCTCTCTTATTTTTGGGTGGATGGTCATTGAATCAATCTTTTTCATAATCACCGGCCTTTTTAATAATTAATTAATTCTAAGCGAAAGGCATTTCTCCTTCTTCAATTAAATGGCACTTTAAATAATTCTGCAGAATCGCGCCCCTATTCTCGAATAAGGAATATGTCAGCAGACATTTCATTTAATTAAAGTTTTATAAAAACCAGTAGATTTCCCTTTATACCCTCTCCGTTTATAAAACTCGTGTGCTGCTTTCCTTTCTTCTCGATTTCCACTATTTAAAACAACGGTTGTTATACCTTTCCTTTCACACCAATCTTCTGCTTGTTGAATAAGTTGTTCTCCTATCCCCTTATTTCGATAGTTTGAATGAACAACCATCGCTATAATTCTCCCAACATCATCATCGGAAACATAGGAATATTCTATATGCATTCCAAGCATACCTATGATTTCACCTTCTATTTCTGCCACCAAAGTATTGTAATAACAATTAGCTATGATTTTTGACATTCGTTTTTCCATCTTTTCATATGTAGTTGAATACCCAAATTCCCCTACAATATCTGTTAATCCTTCAATATCTTCAGTGGTTGCTTTCCTTATAATCAAAAAATCTCCCCCATCTATTAGCTTGAATTTATATGCCACTTATTTTAGAAACTTATTTTGCAATTCTGTCCTTTAGATCAATAACAATTATTTCAAATTCCTTTCAATTGCACAATACGTTATTCCAGAATAGTAGCAATAGGTAAGCCTTTGAGGTTATCGCCAGCTTTTCCCCTGCTCCACACGGAGCGTGCAGGTTTCCCCGCACTCCGCGTTCCATCTAACAAAATATACTAAGTCATAAGTTCCTCGTTACTTTTTGTTTGGGATTTTTAAATCGTTTCAAGCTCACATTTCCTTCGGAAACGGTTAACCTTATTTATCATATCACCAGTAAGCTGAAACTCCTGTATAAGTTCATCAATCATCTTTATATTAGTGGCATGAATTAGCTTGTGTATCCCTTTGTGCAGGATACGAAGGTTATTAAATTGGTCGCTTCCACCAAGACTTAACGGTACATAATGGTGACAATGGACATCTGTCGCAAGCAATTCTAGGCCTGTAATTTCACATCTCCCCATTTTCATACTGTACCGACTGATGCGATTATCCATGTATTCCACACTTCGGTTTGGAAGTGTGGATTTCATTAGTGTACCTATTTCACTTTGGATGTCCGAACGTAACTTTTTGTGTATCATGTTTCTGCCTTCTTCGGTGAAAGGCGTCATTTTTGGAGTGAATCCTAAGGTCTTCACCGTTTTAACATCCGCGATTGGAAATAGATAAATACCAGCGATTTTAAATGTTTTAAAGTTATGATAATACATCTTTTTATAAGTCGGTGGTGGTTGGAACGGGTGACCATATTTACCAACTGGTCTAAGA
Organism: Halobacillus amylolyticus; assembly: GCF_022921115.1. Lineage (NCBI taxonomy): Bacteria > Bacillati > Bacillota > Bacilli > Caryophanales > Bacillaceae > Halobacillus > Halobacillus amylolyticus. The sequence continues at coordinate 1,814,612 of NZ_CP095075.1, forward strand.
TGGTTATAGATGAACGCACTTAAGTCATAGGCAAGACGTGAAAACTCCAAATTAACCTTGGTAGCCCTTTTGAAATACTGATGAATTCCTAAAACAAAACTGTTAAAGAGCAATGCATTCATTGCCGAAGGCGAAGCTTTGATTCTTCGAACCAGTTTCTTCGTTTCTTTCTTGATTTTGTGCTTTTTATCTTCTTTAACACCGGTGCGGGCAACTCGCCTTTTGCCCTTTTTATCGGCACGGATAGTAAATCCTAAAAACTCTGACTCCCGTTTTCGCAAATTTACTATTTGCGATTTTTTCGGCGAAATATCAAGATTCAGACGGTCCTTGAGGTATAGTCTTGCAGCATGATACCACTTTTGTGCCGTTTTTCCATCCTTGCAAAGAATTTTAAAGTCGTCCGCATAACGGACGATGTAGCCTTCTTTGAGGGAAGAACGCTTTTTGGCGTATCTTTCGCCAACTTTGGATTGATAAGGTTTAGTCAAAGGGAAGAACTCCCATTGTCCAGCAATCCATTGGTCAAGGTCATTAAGCACAATGTTTGCCAATAAAGTTGATAAGATGCCGCCTTGCGGCACACCTTCATTGGGCACTCCTTCATTGTCTATTTCAGCTTTCAACATTCTGCCAATACAAGCCAATACCTTTCGGTCTTGAATTCCCATGTTCCATAGTTGCTTTATAAGCAATGTATGATTAATATGGTCAAAGAACCCTTTGATATCAACATCCACTACAAAATGAAAAGAAGATAAATTGATAAGCTGTTGAACTCTCGCCATTGCGTGGTGAGCCGAACGAAGGGGCCTAAATCCATAACTGTGGTTGTAAAATTTAGCTTCAGCAATCGGCTCAAGTACCTGTTTAAAACTTTGTTGGATGACTCGATCCAGAATACAAGGTATACCAAGTGGCCTTTGCTTGCCATTACCTTTATCAATCCATTCTCGTCTGACTTTCTTGGGGCAGTAATTTTCCAGTTGCCTCCGGATTTTCATCACCAGTTTTTCTTCGGACCACTTTTTCAGGTCATTTATCGTTTTTCCGTCAGTTCCAGGTGTTTTGGAACCTTTATTGGATTTGATAGTACGATAGGCGAGCAATATATTTTCTCTGCATATAATGACATCGTAAAGATGTGAAAAAGATTGTTGGTTCCCACTCTTATCATACAAATCAGTAAACGTCTTAGTCATATCGTAATAATCCCAATATCGTAAAGCTTGCACTGTGGCATCCCCCTATAGGAGTGATGTTCCCACGTTCCTACCCGACCGGTGCAATGCACGTATGGAAAATAACTTTTCATTTCATTAGACTTGGGGCTGTTCCTCCATTCCCATTACAGGAAATTCATCAGTCATGCCCCTACCCTCACAAGGATAAATGTCTTTCGGCATAAGCCTTATGGCAAACGTTTCGGATGACAGTCCTTGTTTCAACGTTCCTTGCTTTCCAAGTCCCTTACAACCTAGCTATACATACTGAACTTAGGTGTCCCCTGGAAGCCTGTGAGCTGGATACCGCCTTTGTCCGGTATAGCGTGTTTCATAGGGCCAATTCTTACTATACACCACTCACCCCATCGTTGGATGGGACATAAGTTTCCCTATGTTCAAACTCTAGACCTGTATATTCGGTTATTCGTCAGTTTCATTTCTTAGAAACCATTCTCACCATATCCAGTTTTTCAGCCGTTGGGCATATCCGTTGGCATACCTTCTCCGAAGGAGTGGCTTCAGCCTTCGTTCTGCCTAATCTACCTGTACTTCAGACCCTGTAACCTGTCAGTCACAACGCATGCAGGAGTATTGACGGGATAGTTTCGGGAAACATGGTTCCGTCATTCCCATCCTCGGTTGTAAAGTTGGAATCCATCTGATTCCCCGCAGTTCACGTCATGGGACGTTTATAGCGGAACTTGTCGCGCTGGCCCTTTAACGTAACAATATTTTGTGGATTCTGATTAAACGACATAATCGATCTTTTATTTAATTCTACAGTTTTTCAAGCTGCTTAAAAATTAACAATGAATTGCAATTTATTACTTTTGCCACAGTCCGATACCTTCATCCTAGTTTCTGTCAAACCACTAGAGCTAGATAACAGTCAAATTTCCTATCTATCAGTGAGCTGCATAGTCATATGTATTGGTCTTTACTCAATTAAAGAGGAAACAGCTCTGATAGTGTAGAAGATTGGAAAATAGAGAAGTATGAAAGGAGATATGTAAATGAAAAAACTAGGAATTCAGCTATTCATGTTAACTTTAATCAGTATTCTCCCCTTCACTTTCCTAACAGAAAAAGTGTCGGCGGATGAGCAGCAGCAAGAACAGAGCCCGTTTAATTCAGAGCATTATGATTATACGACTTATCAGGAAATCGAGGAAAAATTGCAAAGTCTCGATAAAAACAGTAATCGTGTAACACTGGATGTTATTGGAGAATCAACGCGTGGCAATAACATTTACTCTGTTATCGTCAGTGACCCGCAAGCCAAAGGGAAATACGGGAAGATCCAGGCATTAAGAAATAAGATGTTCAAGCATCCGGGCAAGGCACAAGAATGGGTGGACAAACATCCGGATTTTAAAGTGCCCGTCATGATTAATGGTTCTATCCACGGCAATGAGTTTGTCGGTTCTGATGCTGTCTTAAAACTAATCGAGCGATTTGCCTTCGAGGATGATGAGATGACGAAGAACATTCTTGAGAAAAACATTTTGATCTTTAATGTCACCGTCAATCCAGATGGACGAATCAATGCAACAAGATTTAACGGAAAAGGGATTGATTTAAACCGTGATTATATTACCCAATCACAACCGGAAACTCAAGCATCTGTTGAGATGATTACGGAATGGAATCCGATGGTGTTTCTTGACTTACACGGATATGTTCAATACTCTAGCGAAAAACCTGGATTAATTGAACCAACTACGCCGCCACATAATCCAAATTATGAGTATGATTTATATTCCAAATGGGCGCTCGATCAGGCAGAGGCTATGGAAAAAGAGATTGTGACCCATAAAGAAGACTATAGTTCAGATCTGTATAAAAATTTAGAGGGTGTACATATTCCTCGTCGTGATGCTCAATATGGCTGGGATGATTACCCACCAATTTTTGCACCAATGTATGCGATGTACCACGGTGCTTACGGTGCGACCATCGAAGCTCCGACAAACACTTGGGATGGGGTGGAATGGCAAATTAATGCGGTTATGGGAGCATTGAAATTTGCAACGAACCATAAAAACGAAATGATTAAAGACCAAATTGAAATTTTTGAAAGAGGGATCAACTTTCATCACCCCACTCACGAGGATGGATTTTTCCCTCACGCTTATGTGCTCCCGGTAGATGACAAGGATCCAACAGCTACTCATAAAGCCGTGAAGCACTTGAAAGCTAATGACATTGATGTCGTAACAGCCAAACAACCGTTTACGGTTAATGGGGTACAGTACGATGCAGGAACCTTTATTGTCCAAATGGACCAGGCAAAGGCTGGTCTCGCCAACACAATGCTCTGGGATGGCGAGGATATTAGTAACGATACGCCGGCCATGTATGACATTTCCGCTTGGAGCTTACCTGAACTATGGGGATTTGAAGCCATTCCCGTCAATGAAAATCTTGATGTCCAGACTGCTAAAGTAAACAAGATAAATCATAACGGTGAGTTAGACGGAAAAGGACCTTACCACATTCCTAACAGCTCGGTTAAGGCCGTCGCTCTTGTAAACCAATTACTTCAAAACGGTATTCCAGTACTTCAGGACGATAACGGTGAATTTTATGTAGAAAGCCAACCTGGAAATGACCTTCGAAAGGCTGTTACACAATCCGGACTCACTCTAACTACGAGTGAAGTTCCTAGTAATGCAAAAACACTCGAAAGTCTTAAGGTCGCGATCTTAAAGGACGGTGGCATGTGGAAATCGCAGTCCCACTCAGGGACTAAGATCGCACTTGAACGACTCGGTTTCGATGTAGAAGAAGTCCATCCACGACAAGTTGCTCAATATGGATTAGAGGATTATGATGTCTTTATTTACAGCGGTACAGACCATTTAATTTCCTATAACCTGTCTGAAGCAAACCAGCCGTTTGGTTTAAAAAATAAACAACAATTTGAGAACTTCAAACGCCACATCAATACGTTTGCCACAAACGGCGGACAATATATTGCTATCGGGGCAGGTGCATCCTTAGCCACGGAAACACTTGGCTTAACAGATGTAAACATCAACCGTGGACAGTCGAACAGCAATGGAATTGTTCATGTTAATTACGGTAACACGCCCCTAACAGCAGGCTATGACACTACGGACATCGGTTTTGTGTATAGTCCTGTATGGTATACGAACATAACGGATCAAACGATTGCAGCCTCTTTCGAAGAGGAAGACTTTTTCAAAGCCGGCTTCTGGAAGAATCGCGAAGATGCTCGCGGGAAGGCAGTCATTATTCAAGAGAATGAAAAAGACGTAACCTTGATCGGATTAGAAGCAGGTTTTCGGGATCATACAGATTATTTGTACCGATTGATTTCTAACGCTATTTTCGAATAAATAGCCTCATCCTTTTATGGAAGGTCTCAGCTTGTAGAGAAACCCCGGTTTTTCTACAAGTTTTTTCTATGTCCATAAAAAGTATTCCCACAACTCAAAAGTGATTCGAACCGCTTATAGTAAAAAACATACTCATCACCATAAGGACCACCCCCTCTCGAAAACGATGCTTCGATTCCTCAGCCACCGGCCGCCTCCTTCCTCCCACTCCCCCATCTCCTTACATCTCCCCATAAAACGGCTTAAGCATTCTGTTCCCTAAAAATTTTTGTAGATATCCCCCACTACTACTACTTTTTATTTAGTTTTGTTTTGTTTAAATAATGTGCCAGTAAAGTGGTCAGATGACTAGTCACTAAGGTGGGCGCTAGGGTGGTCAGTACTGTGGTCGGTTTTCGACGGCAGTGGAACCACTTGGTAAACCGGAACCTGATTTAAATTTATCAATTTCCTTACAGGTCTTTAGAACCATTAATGCTTTCTGTGTTGGGGCTATCTGGTAGGCTGATCTCTGTTTTACCTCTCCTTGTTTAGGGATAATATTTACTTTTTTTTACTAGGTAGGTGCTTAAAAGTTGCCCCCTTAGAATGTGATGAAGGGGTTTCTCTTCTTTCGATTCGAAAAATAGACTCCTTCGTTTCTATAATCGTTGGCCATCGTTATAAGGTGTCTACATCATCTTCGTTTTTTTATTTGTACATAAAAAAACTGCTCTCCTCTGGCAAGAGAACAGTAGCCTTCTTGTTCGTAAAGGGATCTGAAAAGTAATTTTCCGTGAATCCATGATGTTAGACTGATTGAAAACACGATGATCCTCAGTTATAATTTTCTTAGATCCAGATGATAAGACCAAGTGCGCGATTGATCGAAGCAGTTCCATACCGTAAAAGCCCAATAGCAATAGTCACCTTCCTTTGCCGAGCAGGTGACTATTTTTTTTATTATGGGAAACGATATCGTCTTTAAAATTAGTAGAGAACCCTTGTATAAGAAAAGCACCCCCTCAAGTTCTGACAGAGGAAGGTACTCACAACAAACATGCAGAAATAGGCGTGTTTTTATTTTTGTCAAAGGAGGATTAGAATGTTTCTTGTTCCCATAACGCCAAGCAGAAAAGCTGCCGCTGCCATGATTATGATTTCATTTATACTGATGGGGTGTGCTCCCCCAGCGGAGGAACCGTCAAGTTCAGAGGGCAACGCTAACGCTGAACAAGTGGACCAAGGGAGTAAACAAGATGAAACAAATCAGGAGATCGCCGAGCAAGAGACAGGCGGGGGAACTTCACCAGATGAAGCCACTGAAACTGCTAGTAAGGAACCCGAAAAGCAAACAAACGCCACCGTTACCCGCGTCATTGACGGTGATACACTTGAAGTCTCCATGAATGGTCAAACAGAAGATGTTCGCCTGCTCCTGATCGATACGCCCGAGACCGTCCACCCGTCAGAGCCTGTGCAGCCATTCGGTGCTGAGGCCTCACAGTTTGTAAAAGAAAAGCTTAGTGGTGAAAAAGTAAGGGTGAAAGTCGGCCAAGAAAAGCGTGATCACTATGGGCGTTTGCTCGCATATGTATTTATAGATGGTGAAACGATCCAGGAAATGCTTCTAAGAGAAGGGCTTGCCAGAACGGCATATTTGTACAATGACTTGACGATGCTAGATGAATTCCACGAGGCGCAAAAGCCAGCGAGAACGTCAGAAATCGGTGTATGGTCGATACCTGGTTATGCGCATGTCGATCATAATCACGGCTATCACTACCAGGAAGAACCTGAATCTGAGCAAGGATCGAATATAGAATTGAAATACGATCCGGCTGGGCCTGACAGAGACTGTGGGGATTTTAGCACCCAGCAACAGGCACAAGTGTTTTTTGAAGCCGCTGGAGGCCCCGCTTCTGATCCCCACCGGTTAGATGGTGATGGAAACGGTCTGGTTTGTGAAAGTTTGTAACTAAGTATAGGTTAATAAGGCTTATCTTCCAGCGTGCTTTAGTCTGGGGGACAAGCCTTTTATTCTTAGAAATGGAGTCTGTCCCCCATGCTTTAAAAACTAAGAGCACAGACCGCAAAATTAAATTATCCTGGTATGGTAGGGCTAGCGTTTCCTCTGTAGAACCTGCAGCCCTATAAAGAACTCTAATTACCTAATATAAGCAAATAGACAAGTTGTAGAATAACAGTACGAATCAACTTCAAATATAGTGGTAATAACCCCATACCTGTAAATCCACGAAAAGGATTGCTTTACTCTTACTTTTTATTCATCTCCCACCTGAAGAGGAATGGGGGCATTCTAGGTCCTTAGCGATAAAATTGGTGATTTGCCTTATAACAAATACACGTTACGGGAAGTGTCCATACAGCATATGGTAACTACGAATAGGTAGCTAACTATATGAAGGAGGACATTGATGTCATGAACACCCAATCACCAGAACAAGAATGGCTTCATCGTTTTATAAATTGGAGTCAAAATTATGAGCAATATCTTGACTCATTGCGTTCAAGATCTGACATGAGCCCGGATGAGGGAAATCAAATAGAAAAATGGGTAAACGAGTTCAACCAGTTACGTCAAACTGCTGAAAGTTATAGTGAACGCTCTTCACAAAATGAAGGGGCATCTAATCATTCGCCAGATATCTCCTCCATTTACACAAAAGCTAATCATCTTCATGAGAATTTCCTGGAGTTTTTGCAAGAAAAATCGGTTGACTCATCAGATCAACCTGAAGAGCACAGGAAGGAAAATCAGGCAGTTCCGATTGGCGAACACACCCTCCCCCCGCTTCCCTACAACTACGATGCCTTAGAGCCATATATCAGTGAGAAAATAATGCGCCTGCATCACGATGAGCATCACAAAGGGTATGTAGAAGGATTAAACAAGGCTGAGAAAGAGATGAAAAAGGCAAGACGAACCGGCGACTACTCCCTGATCCGACATTGGGAAGTGGAAGCGGCATTTAATGGAGCCGGACATTATCTTCACACTATTTTTTGGGATAACATGAGTCCTTATGGCGGTGGTAAACCAAGCGGTCCGCTCGAACAGGAAATCAAACATACTTTTGGTGGCTTCGAGAAGTTTAAAGAGCATTTTTCAAATGCTGCTGAAAAAGTACAAAGTGTCGGCTGGGCAATGCTTGTATGGTCACCACGTTCATGGCGAACCGAAATTCTCCAAGCAGAAAAGCACCAAAATCTTTCTCAACAGGATATGATTCCTTTATTAGTACTGGATGTATGGGAACATGCGTATTATTTACAATATACCAATAACCGTAGTGACTATATTGACGCATGGTGGAATGTTGTGAATTGGGATAATGTTAACAGGCGTTATCAAGAGGCAAAGAAAGTTAAATGGCAGCCATTTTAACCTACATTTATTAGGAGGGTGAAGGTTAGCTCAGAGAGGATCGTTCCATCGCAAAAAGCTCCCTTATCTTGTAACAAAGATAAGGGAGCTTTTTTGATTCGTGAGTCTGGCCACTGAAAACAGCAGAGCCCCCATTTTTAGGTTCCTTTTAACAAACAGGAACCCCTTTATTTGTAAAGTTATTTATCTACAACTTCATCTTGTGGGATCAGCTCATCATCATTCATCCCACACTCTGGACACTGACACCAGAGAATGACGGCACTTTTCTCCTTAAATTCTCTTCGTTCCACTTTCATAACTTTTGCTTCATCATGGAAGCATTTCATACAACGTTTCTGTATTAAATCCCCTGCCTGATATTGACTCATTCTACCCCTCCAAGATTATTTGGATTGAGTATCATACTAACATAGATTGGTAGAAGAGGACATGTCGGTCTCCTAACATTATCATTACAACCTTTAAGAAAAGCAGTTAAAAAGATTAACCCCCAGGAAAAAAGGGGTATAGGGGGAAATATACATCATGTTTATGGAGGAGCGACAAAATGAAGAACCCGAATAAACTCCAAGCAAAAATCATGAAATACAAAAATATGTCGAAAAGAGAGAAATGGCACCAGATCTACTCAAATCTTTGGGTAACGCCCATTATTTATGCAGCGTTATCCCTGCTGCTCTTTGCCGTAACGGTGTGGGCCGATCTGAAGATGGAGTTTGGCAACATGATCCCTTCTATTCTCAGTGTCAATTATCAGTTGACCCAAACGATTTTAAGCACCTTAACAGGGGGACTTCTATCATTAAACGTCTTTACCTTTTATGGTGTGTTAACAGCTTTAACTACCTTCGCCGGCCAGTTTTCACCAAGAATCTTAAAGAATTTTATGATGACCAAAGTGACACAGCGAACGCTAGGGATTTTTAACGGGAGTTTCCTTTATGTATTGTTTTGTCTATTGTTTCTTAATGGGGAAACAGCCTCCCAATATTGTTTGATCCCGGTCACAGCAACATTACTAACTGCTTTATGTATAGGGGCTTTTGCAATTTTTATTAACCACATTGTCACTTGGCTTCAAGTGTCGAATATGACGGGTGATATGAAAGAAGAATCCGTCGATATTATTGAAAATTCCTTGCTTAGTGAACTTGAACCTTACAGGGTAGATGATGAAGCAACAATAAACGGCCAAATCCCGGAAGATCAGGGACATCAGATAAGCCTTGATCATTCGGGTTATTTACAAACCATTGATTTTGTTCCATTGATTGAGGAAGCTTGTAAGGATGACCTGATTATTCGGTTAGAATACAAAGTTGGGAATTTCGTCTTTGGCTCAACGCCATTGTTAACCTATTGGAAGAAAGACACAACTACCATTGATGAATTTAAATATAAAAATATGTTTCATACAGGAAATAGTCAAACCGAAATTCAGGATATTGAATTCAGTATCAATAAATTTGTTGAAATTGCGATTCGTGCCCTGGGGAATGATGACCCTAAAACAGCCACAGGCACCATTTATGAGATTGGCGATTTACTTATCAACATTTCTCAGAAGGCAAAGTTCACACCCTATTTAACTGATAAAGATGATAACCTTCGTCTAATTTTACAGAATCTCGACTTTGATGATTATTTATATATTGGCTTTGCCTCTATACGTCATTATGCAAGGGATAACGTAGTGATTACCATTGAATTTTTAAAAGTATTGGACGCGATTGCACAAGGAGTGAGCAAACGAGATCACCAAGCCGTCTGGGATTTTGCCGTATATACGGCAAGTGGATTCGAATATGAATATATGCACTTTCTAGATAACAGGAAGTTTTATTATGCGCTTTTTAATATCGCAAAAACAACGGGGAATGAGGAAGGTTACAACAACCTCACTAAAAAATTATCAAAGCACTTAGAACTATCCTTTAAAGAATAACCCTTCATAAATTAGTATTTAATCGGGGCCGGAAGGTGGGCGAGAATTAAAATGGCTACAACACCAATCCTGATCTTATTGTTTATCGGCTACATCATCTTCACCATTGATAAAAAGAAAGAGAACTTCCCTGTGCCATTAATCCTAATCCTCGTCGGTATCGGGCTCTCTTTTATCCCTTATTTTTCTTCTATTGAAGTTACGAAGGACATGATCTATCATGTCTTTCTTCCTGGGCTGCTGTTCACTTCAGCCTATCAGTTTTCTCCCAATGCCCTTAAGAAGAATGCTGGAATTATAAGCTTCTTAGCGACCATAGGTATCATGCTCACTGTCCTTCTATTAGGTTGGACAATTTATGTGATCAGTGGCCTATTTGTATCGTTATCCTTTGTTGGATCTCTATTGGTTGCTTCGATGCTGACACCGACAGATCCTGTCTCCGTTGTCTCGATTCTTAAGAAGTCTTCGGGAGATAAGATGATGGCTGATGTAGTCGAAGGCGAATCGCTCATTAACGATGGCACAAGCATTGTCATCTTCACAGTCATTGTAGGTATCTATCTTCAGGATAAGACTTTTTCTATAGGTTCTTTCTTCGGTGAATTTTTATTGGTATCTGTCGGAGGAGTGGTGGTCGGCTTAGGATTTGGGTGGCTGTTTAGTAAGGCCATACACATCACTCATCATAAAGAATATCAAGTGATGCTAAGTATTATCCTTGCTTATGGAATTTTTAATATAGCAGAGCATTTTGGTTTGTCTGGGGTATTAGCAACCGTTTTTGCCGGTATCATGCTGTCATTTGAATTTAACCGTTCCCCCACGAAGACCATCTCCGTGAATCACTGGACGGTTTCTGGGGCGTTGTAGAGATCTCAATCCTATCTTTATTATTTTTACTGATTGGGGTTGAATCTACTAGCTATCTTGCTTTTGACAATTGGGGACTGGCCTTCCTAATATTTGTCGCGTCTTTACTGGTCAGATTTCTTATAATCACTGGTGCAACTCAATCCTTTCCAGTGTGGAGAGATAAAATCAGTTGGAGAGAATCCCTCCTCCTTAGCTGGTCAGGTTTGAAAGGCTCTATGTCTGTCTTCTTGATCCTAAATCTCCATTCTAAAGAAGCTCAAGGCACTGAATTAATACTCTCTCTAGCATTTTCTGCTGTCTTACTTTCTTTAGTGGTCCAAAGTGTAGGAATACACCCTTTGTCAAAAAAGTTACTCAATCGTGGCGAGAATAACACTATACGATAGAAACTCAACAAAAAATAATCTAGGAGGGTTAACCTTGAGTCACATTCCAAACACATCTAACTCCCTTTGGAGAGATTTACAAGTAGACACGTTTCCAGCACTCTCTGAAGATAGGCAAGCTGACGTTACCGTAATAGGAGCAGGGATTACTGGAATCACGACGGCTTATTTACTTACAAAACAAGGGTACAACGTCATTTTATTAGAAGCCGGCAAAATCATGGAAGGCACTACAGGTTATACAACCGCTAAGATCACCTCGCAACATGGATTAATCTATGCTCATCTGCTTAAGACTATAGGTGAGAAAAAATCTAAGCTCTACTATCAAGCCAATCAGGAAGCTTTAACGTTGATAGATGAAATAAGAACCGATAATGGCATCGACTGTGACTTTTCTTATCAGGATGCTTATGTATACGGCGAGACTTCACAATCAAAGAGAGAAATAGAAGAAGAAGCAAAGGCTTATGAGAGATTAGGCATAGATGGCGGCTTAATAAAGGAGACTCCTCTTCCCTTCCCAGTTGCTTCTGCTGTTAAGATAAACGATCAAGCACAATTTCATCCATACTTGAGGTTCTTAGTTCATGACCTTATAAAAAGAAACACCCCTATCTTTGAAAATACTAGAGCAGTGGATGTCGAAAAAGATAGACAGCCTAAAGTAACCACACAGGAGGGGTATTCCGTTACTTCTGATCATGTGGTCATGGCTACACATTTTCCTTTTAAAGATTTAGAGAATTTATATTTTGCCCGTCTTCATGTGGAACGTTCCTATTCTATTGCTGTCGAGCCAGCTAAAAAGATCCCTGAGGAAATGTATTTGAGTGCAGACCAACCCAAACGTTCTCTGCGCTATACAGTAAACGACCTAGGAGAGCCACTCCTTTTAGTTGGTGGCAATGGTCATACTAGCGGCCAGGTTGAGGATACGCTAGTTCATTATAGAAACTTACGCTCGTTTGCACATCATCATTTTACGGTTGAGGAAATATCTTACCGATGGTCAGCCCAAGATCTAAGCACGATGGATATGGTGCCTTATATCGGGCCAATTACTGAAAAGCAATCAAACATTTATGTGGCTACAGGTTTCGCAAAATGGGGAATGACGAATGGGACCATTGCCGCAAGATTGATTAGTGACTTGATCAATCAAAAGGATAACCCTTACACAGACCTGTTTTCCCCCTCCCGCTTTCATCTCAAGCAAGATATGAAGAATCTCACCAAAGAAAACGCCGATGTAGCTAAAGAGTTTGTAAAAGGAAAACTAAATAGACAAAATAAAAAACTAGAAGAACTCGACCACGACGAAGGCGCAGTGGTCCATCACAACGGGAAAAGAGCTGGTGCCTATAAAGATTCAGCCGGCAACCTCAGCCTTGTCGATACGGCATGTACGCATATGGGATGTGAGCTTTCATGGAACACAGCAGAGAGGTCATGGGATTGTCCCTGTCATGGGTCAAGGTTTACTACAGGGGGCAAAGTCATAGAGGGCCCTGCAACTAAACCTTTGAAAAAGTTATCGGAATAATAAACCTCCATAAAAATTATTACGTGGAGCTTATAATCCCCCTAAACTGGATAATTTCATTTAATAATCAAGAACTCTCTATTTTAAAAAACTCCATATTAAGGATATTTCTACGTTTAGTTTGGTCTCTCTCACGGGAATCAGCTTTGTAAGGACAATCCCACTCATACCCCTATTCCCTTCTTCGTAATGATGTGATCGACTAGAAGAGGAATGTAAGTGGAAACCAAATTTTTTAAACAGGAGGAGAGACACGCTGGGTCATGTAAAAGCACTTTCGATCAAAGGAATTATGACACTTGTAGTCCTGTATGTAATCCTTAGTTTAGGGTTTGGAATTTCTTTTATTAACACACTCATTTTAACTATCGTCTTAGGCGCTGCTTCCTATGTTCTTGGGGATCTCTATATTTTACCTAAAACCAATAACATTACAGCTACTATGGCAGACTTTGGAGTTACGTTCTTAATTATCTGGTTACTTGGGATAGCTCTAACAGGTATGGAACTGGGAACAATGGCAGGAGCAGCAGCTATTACAGCGGTAGTCATCGCGCTAGGTGAATATTTCTTCCATTTTTATATTTCAAAAAAACTCTTGGCGCCAACAAAAGATTAAGAACTTCATATAGTCATTAAAAATGCGTGGTGTAGCTCCTAACAGGGGCTACACCTTTTTTAAATAAACCCACTAAAGAAGTTTTTCTTTCTGATAAATACAAAATACCCCTTAATTATCCAATGAAAATTCTTCAAAAAATGCTATTTTTAATTAACTGTTCATAGTTGAACCTAAGAATCATTCCCCAAATGCGTCCGTTCTTTAAAGCATAGGAATGATTTAACTAATTATATTCAAGCTGCGCCAAGTGTTAATAAACACTCTCCCTTTGTGGGAATTATCCCCTTAGCTTTTCACAGCATATAGCTGAATAAGAACTATTTTACAAGCTAAAGCTAAAACAAGGATAGTTTTCGGGGGATTGTTATGAGTGAAACAAAGCTTTATCACAAAATTTATGAACAAAAGGAACAGCTTAGCAGCCTAATAACTGAGCATTGGAACCTGTACTCAGGTATAGATACATGGTACTTTTGGTTTAATATAGCGAGTGTTTTGATCCCACTCCTCGTCCTATACTTCAAAATAGACAAGACTAGACTATTCGAAATTTGCTTCTTTGGTTACACAACACATATATTATGGTCATATGCAGATAGCGCTTTAAATCAAAGTAATTACCTCGTTCATCCGCACAGCCTCACCCATTTGTTCCCGGTTGGTGTTAACGTTACGGCTGTTTTATTCCCCGTTACATTTATGCTGTTATATCAGTATTGTATGAATAGGGAAAAAAACTTCTACATTCATGCTATTATTTTATCCCTTATTTTTGCATACGGATTTGGCGGACTATCTGATGCTGTAAATTTGTTGAAAATGCATAAGAATATGAACCTAACCTATTTATTCTTGATTGATATAGCTGTTGTCTTCATTGCTCTTTGGATGACGAAACTTTTCCGCAAATTTAAGGGAATGAAAATAAAAGCGTAAGTTCCTCTGTATGGAGATCCTATACAAGGAAGTACTAATAGAAAAACATCATGCCTTTCATATTATAATTTATTAAGGAGAACCTATCTAATACAAAATAAGTTGAAGGTGGGTACCCAATGGAGACAGAACATAATATAAGGCTAACATCAGCAGAAATGTCCTATCTATGGACTACTTATCAGGCCGACACCATGTCTATTTGTATGGTTAATCATTTTCTTCAGCATATTGATGATATGGAAATTAAAAGGGTTGCAACACATGCTTTAGACATATCACAGCAGCATGTTGAGATTATAAGACAAATTTTTACGGATGAAGCCATTCAAATACCTCAAGCCTTTGGTGATCAAGATGTAAATTTAAAGGCAAAACGTCTTTTTTCAGACGATTTTTATTTACAATATATTAAACATATGTCTAAAGGGGGGCTAGCTACTTTTTCTAGGGCATTGCCCAATATCTATCGTCAAGATATTCTTTCCTTTTTTTCAAAATGCATGACATCAACTATGGAATTGAATAATGAGGTAACCCAACTGCTTTTAGAAAAAGGAATAGCTGTTAGACCACCATATATTCCAAGTCCGAAGGGTGTCGACTTTGTTCAAAAGCAATCCTTTATGTTAGAAGGGCTGGGAAATGGCCGTGCACTGACAGGGATTGAAATTTCAGACCTATATTCAAACATTCAAACGAATCAATTAGGTGTAGCTTTAGCAACCGGATTTAGTCAAGTGGTTGAGTCAAATAAAGTGCGTAAATATATCTTAAGGGGAAAGGACATAGCGTTAAAACACATAAAAGTATTTAGTGATTATTTAAGCTATAATTCACTACCAGTTCCTACATCATTAGCACAGGGAATTACCGAGTCTAAAGAATCTCCCTTTTCAGATAAATTAATAATGTACCACTTCAGCCTTATGATGTATTCGGGGATTGGCAACTATGGAGTAGCTATTTCCGAAAGTCAAAAAAGTGACTTAGCTATTGACTATTCGCGTTTACTAACAGAAACACTAAAATATGCAGAAGACGGTGTAAATATAATGATTGCAAACAAATGGTTAGAAAAGCCGCCAACTGCTTCTAATCGAAAAGACTTGGCAAAAGATTAAAAATGTATAATCATGAGATATCTAAAAGCTATTGCCTTTAGGCTCGCATAATATATTTTTTCTTACTTTAAAGAGGTTCTTTTTCATATTCATCTAATTAAAATTAAAAAGTATCTGGGGAAGAACTCACTTCTTTGACCAGGTACTTTTAATAAAAAAATCCATTAATACTTCTTGAAGAATGCTATACCACGTTATTGCAATAAGCATAGGCTTTGTCTTCTTGAATTGTTGCGCCCATTAGTGTTTACCTTCACAAACCCTAATTTTGAAAGACCAAATCAGCTTTCCTCTTCGGAGTTTCTATCTCCATATAATATTCCTCTGCCTTCCAGTATCTATTTCTAAATTTTTTTAAGTTTCTCTGTGTGACATTACTTTCACGATTAAACCTCTTATCTCTTGGACAATCCAAATAAACCATATAATTCTAGAACATTCTCCACTCCCTGCGTTGCAAAAATACCCCTTCAATTATCATTAGACAAGTATCCGGTATTTTAACTACTTCTGTTTTTTGTGTATCGGAGTGATTATCGTAAGTCAGTAGAGGTAATTCCTGGCCGTCTTCAGTTTCTTAAACAAATTATCTTTTAACCACTCCACATCCCATTGTAAATGGTAATACTCATACCACTCTTCAAATCCAGTATTATAACGTCTTTTTCTATCCACAATGTAGTCATCTATATGAAGAATACAAACCGTAACGTTATTTTCTTGTAGAAACTGATTAACCTCTTTGGCAAATGTTGTTTTACCTGAACGGCTTAACCCGTCTATCCCAAGAACAAGTTTTTGACCTCTCTCAACTTTTGGAATTTCTTTAAATATAGTAAGTATCTCATTTTTCAAAACAGTGCCCCCTCCCCTAAAAGTTTTATGATATAGTTTATTGTTCCTGTGTCATCCGTCTATATAAAATTGATCTAAAGAAAATGTATTTTTTTACTATGTAACCTATCCAATCTAATTCCTCTTAACTATCATACTATGAAAGTATAGAAAGGGGGTATCTTATGTGTTATTACGATCCTTGTAAAAAGAAAGAGTATTATTATGGTCCTTGTGACTATTATGATCCTTGTAAAAAGAAAGATGATTGTTATGATCCTTGTGACTATTATGATCCTTGTAAAAAGAAAAATAAGAAGAAATATTGTTGCTGTTGCTGCAGGTATTATTAAGGAAAGCTTCTATAATCTAAAAGGGGTATAGTAACGATTTCCGATCTATCCGACCATTTTAGCCAATTCCGCCGGTAACACTAGTTATCGGCGGAATTTTTAGATAATGTAGTTATAGACAAACTCGCTGTAACAAGATTTGTCATTAAGTCTAGTTTCCCAGTAGGAGTCCATGAGCACTTCCTGTACTCTCACTACGCCCTCCTAACACCCAATATCCATTATTGATACACCCTTCTACATTAAATTCTAAGATTTCATCCATATCTACTTCCCTTAAAACCAATTTAAAAAAGTACCTGGAGGAAGAACTCACCTCTTCCTCCAGGTACTTTCACATCTTTTTAAATAATTATGAGACTTTCACCCAGTGTGCGGCTTCATTGCTTGACGGAGAAGGGGGAAGCTGCTCTCCTTCCTCTATCTTGACTTCCGTGTCATCTTGATTAGAAGAACCGCCGCTGACTAAACTCTTAACCTTGTACTTGCCGCTTTCTGGTGCTTTTTCACCTGTTTTGTACGTCTGATTATTTGTAGCCATCTTACTCCACCTCCGCTATAAATTTTAGAAAAGAAATAGGCTTATTTTCTTTTCTACAGAACTTGTTCCCAGTACTCAAGTGATTAAACGCATTTAATCCTAAGTTTACTATTTGTAAAAAACTTGTAACTGTATTGTAGTGTTCTGAACTATATTAAAAAGAGACTGACTATAGTTAAAGGTCAGTCTCTTTGATCTATTATTCATCTAGTGGAGGCGTTCCCTGTACATAGGAAGGTGCTAGGAGGGTTAATTCATTCCCATTTCGGGGGCAAGCACTGGCAACAAAAATAGCTTGATTTCTCTGAATAAGAAACCAAGCTTATATTTATATTTTCATAAAAAATGACTAGTCGCTTGGAAGAGAAAATGTGACTGTTCATAGTTATAGGAGATTTTCGAAAAGTCAAATGGTTGGCCATTGGTTAAATGAAAAATGGTTTCAACGTAAATTTTAGGATCCCCTTCTTGCAAGCCTAAATACTCCGCTTCTTCCTCTTTAAGTTTGTCAGCGCGAAGATATAAATCTGAAAAACCTACCTTCAATCCTAATCCTTCACTAATATAATTAAATATGGAGTCAGAGATAATTTCCTTATTCAAATAGGTGACGATGGATTTATTGTAAAACGATTCTTCTAAACATAATGTTTGCCCATTAATATATCGAACCCTCTTTACATAATAGACATCGTCATCGAGGTCAATATTTAAATTATGAGCCGCTTCTTTTGTTGGTTTCCTCACTTCTAATTCAATCGCTTCAGACGTTAAATGATTGCCCTCAAGCTCCTTTTTAAACCCTTGATTTGAAAATAAACTAATGTATCCTTTTCTCTTATGCCTTCTAACAAAAATTCCACTACCTCTGACTTGATAGACGACCCCTTTTCTCTCTAATAGATCTAAAGACTTAGTAATCGTACTCTTACTTGCTTCAAACTGAGTCATTAAAGTTTCTAATATTGGCAGCTTATCTCCTTGTTGAAGTTCGTTATCTTCAATATACTTTTCAATTTCATCTGAGATTTCCTGATACTTTAACATAAACATTCCTCTTTACTTTATTTATCCACTACAATATCAGAATTATATCATAAACCTTTCAGGAGCTCATCCTATAAAATTGTGCAATAACAATACAATTGTTTAGGTATTGATTAATTGTACCGATACAATTATAATGTAAGCGTATTAAAAAATAAATAAAGGGGTGTGTAAACTTGGCAGAAAAGGTTAGAGATTATCCCAAACTTGCTAAAGATATTCTAGAAGCTGTTGGCGGAGAAGAGAATGTCATTGGAGCTACACGTTGTGCAACTAGACTTAGATTAGTACTTAAGCGGTCTAAACCAAAGGCCAAAGAAAAAGTATCATCTATGCCTGGGGTCATTACAGCCGTAGAAAATAACGGACAATTCCAGGTTGTTATTGGTCAACACGTAGGAGAAGTTTATGATGAATTTGCAAGTTTAGTAAACGTTGACACTTCGGAAGGAGAGAGTGGAAACAAAGGAAGGATCTTAAACCGTGTCATTGCAACCATGTCAGCCGTTTTTGCACCGTTTGTGTATATTTTAGCTGCAGCTGGTATTTTACAAGGTTCATTAATATTAATTAATTTATTCTCAGATAGCTTTATAGAAACGGGAACCTATCAAGTTTTAAGCTTTATCTCATGGGCACCTTTTACTTTTTTGCCTATTTTTATTGCCATAACAGCATCCCAACATTTTAGGACAAACACGTATATAGCCGTAGCCTGTTGCGCTGCATTAGTTAGTCCGACATGGGCAGGAATGGCAGCACAAATTGCAGCAGGAAACAGCATTACTTTCTTAGGTATTGCATTATCTGAAACCGTATATACCTCTTCGGTTTTGCCGCCACTCTTTTTAGTTTGGATTCTGTCCTATCTTGAAAGATTTTTAAATAGGAACATGAATGAAGTGATTCGCCCGTTATTTGTCCCATTTTTATGTATGATCATCATGATTCCTTTAACGATTTTATTAATTGGTCCTGCTTCAACCATTGGAGCAAACGGGATTGCTGATGGTTATAATTTCTTAGCAGAAAACGCACCTGCTGTAGCTGGAGCTATTATTGGCGGGCTATGGCAAATCCTAGTTATTTTTGGTGTACATTGGGGCGTCACCCCTATGGTATTAGCGAACTTTGATTTATACGGTCGAGATTCTTTCCAAGCGTATCAAACGATTGCCGTTGTGGCACAAGTTGGTGCGGTATTGGGGGTTTTTCTAAAAGCAAAAAGTCAAGAAGTACGAAAAGTCAGTGCCTCAGCTGGTATAACTGGATTATTTGGCATTACAGAGCCAGCCATTTACGGGGTGACTTTGAGATTTAAGAAACCGTTTATATTTGGATGTATTTCAGGTGCTGTGGGTGCCATCGCCGCGAGTATCTTTAATCCCTATTACTTTGCCTATGCTGGATTACCAGGACCTCTAACCATTGTAAATGGGATCGATGCAGATTATCCCTTGTCTATATGGGGAATTTTATTAGGTGTTGTCATTGCAGTTATTCTTCCTGTCGTTTTAATTCAAATCTTCGGTTATGGGGAAGATAAAGCGAAAAAGGCTGGTAATGAAAACTTAGTAGATGAGCAAGGGCAGCGGGGGACTGAGTTCCAGCAAAACCATCCTGAGAATAATGAAGAAACCATAGTTGCCCCACTTATTGGGAAGGTGATGTCGCTTTCAGAGGTCCCCGATGAAGTATTTAGCTCAGGTGCTATGGGACAGGGAGTAGCGATAGAGCCATCAGCTAACGGAATATATGCCCCGTTTGATGGAACGGTCGTTATGATTGCACATACAAAGCATGCGATCGGTTTACGTTCAAAAGCTGGTGTGGAGTTACTCGTGCATATTGGTTTAGATACAGTTAAATTAAATGGAAAACCTTTCACTTTAAATATTGAAGATGGCAATGAATTCCAGCAAGGTGATGTACTAGTCGAATTTGATAGAGAAATAATCCACAATGAAGGACTAGAGACGATTACACCTATTATCATAACGAACTCAGGTGACTATGAAGAAATTATCATCGAAGAGCGTAAAGATAGTACATTAAATGAGAAATTGATGACGGTAGTAAAATAAAGGAGGAATAAAATATGAGTAAGATGCCAGAAGATTTTCTATGGGGCGGAGCTTTAGCGGCTCACCAATTCGAAGGGGGATGGAACCAAGCAGGTAAAGGACCAAGTGTCGTTGATGTCATGACAGCAGGTGCCCATGGCGTCCCAAGAGAAATAACAGAAACAATTGAAGATGATAAGTTTTACCCGAACCATGAAGCCATTGATTTCTATCATAACTATAAAGAAGATATTGCTTTATTTGGGGAAATGGGATTAAAATGCTTAAGAACATCGATCGGATGGAGCAGAATTTTTCCAAAGGGTGACGAAGCTGAACCTAATGAAGAGGGATTACAATTCTATGATAATGTATTTGATGAATTACTGAAGCATGGAATTGAACCTGTCATTACATTATCTCACTTTGAAATGCCATTACATTTAGCACGAGAATATGGTGGATTTAGAAGCAGAAAAGTAGTGGACTTTTTCGCAAAGTTCTCTGAAGTTTGCTTTAATCGATATAAGAATAAAGTGAAATACTGGATGACATTTAACGAAATCAATAACAAAATGGATGTCAATAACCCCTTATTTTTATGGACAAACTCGGGTGTGGTTGTAGAGAAAGGCGAAAACGCTAAAGAAGTCATGTATCAAACAGGACATCATGAATTACTTGCAAGTGCATTAGCTGTCTCAAAAGGAAGAGAAATTAACCCAGAATTCGAAATGGGTGCAATGGTTTCACACGTACCCATTTATCCTTATTCATCAAACCCAGAGGATGTCATGTTAGCTGAAGAATCAATGAGACAACGCTACTTCTTCCCTGATGTACAAGTTCGCGGTTATTACCCTACCTACGCTTTAAAAGAATTTGAAAGAGAAGGATATACGATCAAGTTCGAAGACGGCGATGAAGAAATCTTAAAAAACGGTAAGGTTGATTATCTAGGGTTCAGTTACTATATGTCTACAACCGTTAAAAGTGATGTAGAAAACAATAATACTGGAGATATCGTTAATGGTGGTTTACCTAATGGGGTAGAAAATCCGTACATCAAATCTAGTGATTGGGGTTGGGCGATTGATCCAACTGGATTGAGATATACATTGAATCGTTTATACGATCGATACCAAATTCCATTATTTATCGTAGAAAATGGATTTGGTGCTGTGGATACTTTAGAAGAGGATGGCTCAATCCATGATCCACAAAGAATCGAATATTTAACATCACATATTGAAGCATTAGAAAAAGCAGTAACGTATGATGGTGTTGATTTAATGGGTTATACGCCGTGGGGAATCATAGATATTGTGTCGTTTACAACAGGTGAAATGAAAAAACGTTACGGGATGATTTATGTGGATCGTGATAATGAAGGAAATGGATCAATGAAGCGCTCTAAAAAAGCTTCATTTGATTGGTATAAACATGTCATTCAAACGAATGGTGAAGAATTGTAATGAATTAAAAATCTACTAACCAAAGTGGTGAACTATCCCCGAATAAGTATTCCTTATTCGGGGATAGTTCGTAATATGAATGCCTCTTTAATTGAAGGTCCAACAAACTAATGTTGGAGACTTTTTACTAATTTTACGGAATTTCTAATTCTTCCTTTGATACAACACGCCAACCGTGCGCTTCAAGTTTCTTTATATACGTTTCTAGTCTAGTTTCCCCGACTTCTATCGCAAGTGGTTCAAAGAAACCCAGCATTCATCAGAAGCATAGGTAATAGTAACTTTTGCAACTTCATATCCATTGTGGAATTGCGGATGAAATCCCGGATCATCTATTATATCCCCTTCAACAGGGCGAATATTAGATTCAAATGTTTTCATCACTACTTCTTGTAAATTCTTTTCTTCTTTTACTGATGATAGAAAAGCATTAAATTTATTTTCAATGTAGTCTCCGGTTACACCCCTAATCAAAAAATCCATTAATACTTCTTAAAGAATACTATACCACGTTATTGCACTAAACAAAGGCTCTGTCTTCTTGAATTGTTGCACCCATTAGTGTTTAATATTTACCTTCACAAATAAAAGTTTTATTGTATAGTATATTCCTGTTTCACCCGTCCTCAGTTCTTAGCCCATATCATAAAATTCCTTAAATATCGATATAATTAAAAGGCTTATTATTTTACTCACTTGGCATGATAAATTAAAGTTTAATTATTATATTTCCTACGTCAAAGAGTGCTAAGAGAAAATGCGACTACATGTACAACAGCTATACAATGATTTAAAAAATGAATCCGAACAAAAATTAGAACGTGGATTAAGAGAAGAAGAAAAACGACTTATTCAATGGATGGTTGAAAAAACCCTGTTACATAAGAATGCAAAATAATAGCTAGGTTGATGCAATTTAGATTAAGCCTTGCTAAAAGGCTTTTTACTCATTAAATAAACTAAAGGATATCTCAAAAAAAGGACAAACCTTTCAGTCTTCTCGCATAAACTAATTTCTAGTGGAAAATCTATACTCCACCCTGAAGCAAGTTTAAAAGGAAGACAGCCAGGAGGGAATGTTCATGTGGCTCTTTGTAGAGAAAGCAATTTTAGCAATGGTTATACTTCGCCTTATTTCCGGTTTTATTGAAATTACTGCTGC